>JBCCGX010000490.1:0-7325 GCA_039029035.1 Acidobacteriota bacterium
AACGATTCGACCCTTCTGGTGGATATCGACCTGTCGATCCTCGGCGCCGACGAAGACGAGTATCGACGGTTCGAGGCGGCGGTACGGGAGGAGTATCGCTGGGTGCCTCGCTTCGTATACCGCAAGAAGCGCCGCGCCATCCTCGAGTCCTTTCTCGCCCGCCAGCAGATCTACGTCCACGACCTCTTCAGGCAGCGCCTCGAAGAGCGGGCGAGGGGCAATCTCGAAGCTGCGATCGTCGCTCTCGCGTGAGCGAGATCGCTCAACGGCCGAGGTGGCACTTTTTGAACTTCTTGCCGCTACCGCACCAGCACGGCTCGTTGCGGCCGGGTCGCGGTAAAGGGGTCAAACCCTCGTACTCTCCCGAGTGGTACAGCCAGCGGCCGTCCACCTTCAGGAAGGTGGAACGTTCGTGGAGCTGGCCTGCTTCACCGGCCTCTCTGAAAGTGGCGACGAACTCGACCTTGCCTTCCAGGTCCGCCGCCCCGCCGGCTCGGATCGCGAGGATGTCCAGCCGAACCCACTCGGTCCGGTCGATCGTCTGAGCAAGGGTCGACCGATCGCTCGGCTTCTTCTGCGAGGGGTGGAGGGTGTCCAGCAAGTAATCGATCCGGCCGAGGCAAAAGGCGCTGTAGCGTGAGCGCATTAACCGCTCGGCGGTGGGCGCCGGATCGCCGAGGTGGAGGGGCTCGCAACAGTTGCCATAGGACTTGCCGCTGCCGCAAGGGCACGGGTCCTCGCTGTTAAGGGTTGCTGGATTCGACACTGATCTCACATCCGTGAGAGGAGCAGCTCGGTGGTTTCCTGCACCAGCGGCTCGGCGTCGTTGTCGGCGGCCTGACGGATCGCCGGGTAGAGGCTCGAGATCTGGAAGTCGTGGATGTAGTGCAGCGCGGCGGCGGTGACCCAGGCGGCGTCGGCGTCGCCCCGTGGGCGCTCGGAGGCGAGGCGACCCAAGGTCTTGGCCCGGCTCTCCGGCGCGAGGTCGAAGAGCTTCTTGGCCAGGCGCCGACGCTCGCGCACCGGCAGATCGTCGATCACCGCGAAGACCGCCTGGCGGACCTCGCCCTCGAGCAGGTTGTCGAGGTACTCCAGGGCATGAGCCCGCCGATCGGGACGCTCACTCAACAGACCCTGGTAGGTCGCTCGGATGTCGCGCTGCGGGTGGATCAAGCCGAGCAGCTGGAAGATGTTGCGGCTGTGATCGTCCATGCGATCCGCCAGCAGACGCTCCAGCAGATGGGGCCCGCCATTGGGGCCGGCGGTCACGGCGATCGTGCCGAGCCGCGGCAGGCGACCGGTGCCGCCGGTGGCCGGTCCGTGGCGAAGTTGCTTGAGGTCGATGAGGGCCCGCAGGTGGCCTGCGCATTCGACGATGATCTGGGCCTCGATCGGTTCGCGTCGCGGGCGAAGGTCCGGATCGCGGGCGGCGAGGGTGCCGAGGGCTTCGATCACTTTGCGACGCAGGAACGGGTCCGCTGCCGTGAGGCTTTCGGTCAAGGCGTCGAGGGCGGTACTTCCGCCGATGCGTGCCATGGTCTTGGGCAGGGCGCGCCGGACCCAGATCTCTTCCGAGCCATCGTTCATGAAGTGCTGTAGGGACGGGATGGCTGCCCGACCGTAGGCCACCAGGGCGTTGCGCGCCTCGTGCTTGAGCCGTCGATCGTGCAGGCGAGAGATCAGAATCGGCACATAGAGCGGGTTGAGATTGCCGCGCTCGAAACGGCGCGACACCGATTCCACCGCCGCCCGGGCGACCGCTGAGTCGCTGTCGTAGAGCAGTTGGACGAGACCGGCTTGGTAGTGCGGATCGTCGATTTCGCCGAGGGCCCGCGCCGCCTCCAGGCGGACCTCGGGGTCGCCGTCAGCGAGGAGCTCGGCGCAACAGATATCGGCGCTGCTGCGCGCCTCGGAGTCCGTGCGCTGTGCCAGGTAGCTCACCGCAGCGGAGCGGATGCGCACGTCGGGGTCGCCCAAGCGCTCCAGCATCTGATCGCGCAGATCGCGTCGGGTCAACGCTGCCAGAGCCCGGGTGGCGGCGGCGCGAACCCTCGCCGACGGATCGCTGAGCAGCTTCTCGACCAGCGGCATGGCGTCGCGGCGCTCCTCGGCCTGCAGAATCTCGAGGGTCTTGGCGCGGATCTCGGGGGCCTCGTGGTGCAGCATCAGGGGCGGCACCAGGTGGCCGCGACCGTGGACGGTGAGCAACTCCATGCTGTGCAGGGTCTCCCGTGGATCGGCGCTACCGAGTCCCTCGATGAGCACCTCGAGGGTGGCGCGATCGAAGACGTCGACCTCGATGTCTGGCTCGGCGCGTCGCAGCAGGCTGTCGCGAAACGAGGCCACGTAGAGACGATGGGTGGAGCGCACCAGGGCCAGCCAGAGCACCACCCAGACGAGGCTGAGCCACGCCGTCTGTACGACGCTCATCCAGCCGAAGGCGACGCTCAAGAGAGCCAGAGCGGCGACGCCCTTAGCCGAGCGCTGCACGAAGACGTCGATGAAAGCCTTCGCCTTCGGTCGCTGCTTGGCCGGCAGCGGCAGGAAGAGCAGCTCGCGGGTGGATTGCTCCAACGAGTAGCGCAGACCGTTCTCGCCGATCTTGAGCACCCAGGCGACGGGTAGCAGGAAGGCGGGGAAGAAGAGGCCGGCGACGAGGAAGGCGATCGAGCCCACCCCGTTGGTGGAGGGGAGGATCCTGAGGGCGTAGCCCACCCCGCGCCGCCGGTGGATCCGCGCCGTCGCCAGCAACTGGAAGGCGAAGGCGCAGAGCCCCATGACGGAGTAGAGGTTGCCGAAGACCGCGGTGCGCTCTTCCAAGGTCTCGGTCGATTGCTCGATCGCCCAGCTGAATTGGAGATCGACCACCTGGGCGACCATGCCGGAGAGCAGCATGATGGCCGCAATCAACCGCAGGTAAGGCGACTGGCGGACGACATCGAAACCGGCACTGGCGTCGGCCAGGGAGGGCGCCTCATCGTCCTCGGGCGGCTGCGGCCCGACCGCCGAGTCGCGCGGCGCTCGCCAGTGCATCAGGATCGCCAGGGCAGCGAGGACCGCGGCGGCGAGCAGCAGAGTGGTGTAGGTGTCGAGCCGGCTGCTCGCCCAGCGCGCCAGCTGGCCGCCGGCGATCGAGCCCAGGATGCCGCCGGCACCGATGAAGCCGAACAGGCGCTTCGCCTGCCGGGCGTCGAGCAAGTGACTGGCGTAGGACCAGAACTGGCTCACCAGCAAGATGCCGACGATCGAGATCCACAGATAGAAAGCGACGGAGACGATCTCGGAGCCGCTGGCGAAGAGCCACCAGAAGACGATCAAGCTCGCTCCCACCGCCAGGCACGAGCCGGCGATCAAGCGGTTCTGATCCCAGCGGTCGACCATCCGGCCGTGGAGCACCAGTAGAGGGTAGGAGCACAAGGCGATCAGCAGGTAAACGAAGGGCAGCCGGTCCGCTCCCAGGGCGTCGATGAAGATCGACTGGCGCAACGCCTTGGCGGTGTATTGGAATGTCAGCAGCAGGAAATGAATGGCGAAGAGCAGCCAGCAGAGGTCCGCTTCGCCGGCGCGCAAGTCAACGCTCAAGGCGGAGAGCCAGGAATCGTGCGCCTCCTGGGTGGCGCCGCGGGGCTTCCTGTTGTGCTGAGACTGCATCTTCTAACCGTGCTAGGCGGGAGCTGGGGGATGGGACAGACTATCAGTGCCTACGCAGCTGATTCCGACAGAGTTGCACGAGCTCCAGCCTTCGACGGGGGTGAACCCCCGTGCTATTGAAGGCGCCCCTCCGGGGCTTGGCGGCTGAAGCCGCGGTCTCGGTACTGGCTTCAGCCAGAAAGCCCGATCTGCGGGCGCC
This sequence comes from Acidobacteriota bacterium, assembly GCA_039029035.1. Lineage (GTDB taxonomy): Bacteria > Acidobacteriota > Thermoanaerobaculia > Multivoradales > J023 > JAAELT01. The sequence continues at coordinate 3,851 of JBCCGX010000490.1, forward strand.
TTTCATAGCACGGGCATTCATGCCCGGCGGGAGCCGGCGCTGACGGTCGCGGCTGGACGCTATCTGACTCAAGGCCCGACTCGATACAGTCGCCAGGGTCGATCGCGGGTGACCGGCGTCAGGCGCTCGTCGGCGAGGAAGGGGGCGTGCCGCTCCGGTCCACCGAAGACCAGCACGTGTTGGAAGTGCTCGATGTCGGATCGACGGACTCGCTGCGCCCGCCAATCGAGGGCGTCGGTCCAGGGGAACTCGCGTGGCAGGTCGCGGAACACGACCAGGCTGGAGCCGAGGTTGGCGAACGATCGGGCCACCTCGCCGCCATGCAGAACCTGGGCGTAGGCGTAGAGCAGGTAGAAGGGGAAGCCTTTGATCCGTTCGCTGGTGCGGCCAAAATCGAGCCCGAGGATGCGTCCGCCGGGAGGGACGGCGGCGACGCTCTCGTGCAGTCCGTGGAGATCCTCGCTCTCGAAGTCGATCCAAGTCGTCGTCGTGGCGAGGGCGAGGGTTGTCAGCAACAGATAAGGCACGGCGGACCGAACCAGGTTGGGGCGGCGCGGCGGCGGGCAGGCGAGGACCAGGAAGACGACGCCGGCGGGCAGCCAGCGCGAGGCGAAGAAGATGGTGTTTTGGATCACCGCCGGCAGACAGAGGGCCAGGGTGACGAACAGCAAGCCGGCTGCGAGCAGGCCCCGATGGATCGAAGGCGGGCTCGATGCCTTCCCCTCGGCCGTGTCGGACCGGAGGGTCAGCAGACCGAGAGCGAGCCAGAAGACGACCGCCAGACCGAGAATCAGCTCCACCCGGCCCTCGAGACCCCCGAGAGCCGAGTTGAGCCACCATTCGGGGTGTAGGCGGCCGAGAGGCGATCGACCCCAGGTGGTCTCCGAAACAAATCCGCTGCGCTGCAGCCGGGGGTACCAGATGGCGACGGCGAGCAGCGGCGGCGAGGCCCAGGCGAGGCGCCAGGCCAGGGCACGGATCGGCAGGCGCGCGAGGAGGCCGGAGACGACCAGCCAGAGCAGCCCTACGGCGAGCCACAGCACATGCGCTGAGTAGAGCAGGCAGGCGACGACGGTCAACGGCAGCCCTTTGCGCCAACCGGCGGACCGTGGCTCGAGCCGATCGAGGAGTACAAACCAGGCGGCGAACATCGGCAGACCGATCAGCGCGTTGAGCAGGCCCCAGTAGGTGAGGTGGCTGAAGAAGAACAGGCACGCCAGGGCAGCGGCCGCGGTCGATCGGCCGGTCGACCAAGCCAGCCCATGGATCGCCACGATCCAAAGCCAGCCAATCATCAGCAAGCCGAGGCGTCCGGCGGCCAGGGGTGAAGCTACCAGCCAGGCCAGCCCGAGGGGCAGGTAGCCCAGTTTGTTGGGATGCCACGCTTGGATGCGATAGGTCTCGTCGTCGCTGCCGAAGGCTTCGCCCAGGAGGCGAATCTGTGCCAATTGCTGCGGCAGATCGGTGATTGGTGGGATGGTGACCGACAGGAAAGGCAGGGCGAAGAGCAGCCCGCAGACGAGGGCGGAAAGTATGAAAGAGCGATTGCGCGAGCGGTCTGTGGCGAGACCGTCGGGCGGCGTCAGGGTGGTCGTCGAAGAGGATGCTGCCATGAAGAGCTCAAGCGTACCGTAGTTGGCCGCGCCGCCCACTGTGAGTCTGTGCGGTGATTTTTTTCGTCGCGCCGCGTAACAAATTCGAAAGCAGTTCCGTTGTAAGAGTCAAGAGCCGACACCCAAGGCTCGTACCCAACAAGGAGACAAAGCATGAAATATAGAACGCTCTTCGCCGCATTGCTGCTCGCTTTCGCTTTCACCGGAACCGCTCTGGCCGACCAGTGGATCCACGTCAAGGTCGAGAACGCGGCCGATGAAGAATTGGTCACCGTCAACTTGCCATTCTCCCTGCTCAATGCCGCGGTGGCGATGATCCCCGAGGACGTCAAGGCCGAGGGCGAGATCGCCATCGACGAGCTCGACATGGATTGGGAGGAGCTCATGGCCCTGTGGCACGAGATCCGCGACGCGCCGGATTCGACCTTCGTCACCGTCGAGACGCCGGACGAGAAGGTCATCGTAAAGAAGGAAGGCGAGTTCGTGATGGTCAAGACCACCGAGACCACCGATGATGGTGCCGATGTGGACGTGCAGTTCCCTCTCGCCGTGATCGATGCCCTGCTCTCCGGCCCCGAAGGCACCTTCGACTTCGCCGCTGCCCTGAATGCCCTGGCCGACTTCGGCCCCGGCAACCTGGTGACCGTGCGCGATGGTGACGAGACCGTGCGCGTGTGGATCGACGATCAGAACCTGGCCGACTGAGCCCACACGGCGTCGATCGACCGAGCCCCGCAACCGCTTTCGCCTCGGAGGTGAGCCATGGATCGCAAGCCCAGCCGTTTCAGCCGCTACGTCGCTTTCACCCTGCTCCTGTTCTTGATGCCGGTGTTCGCCTTTGCCACCGCGGTCGCGGCGACGGGAACCGTGACCGTCAGCGTCCACGAGCGCGGCGCCGACGGCGTGCGGCTGTACATCCCGGTGCCGGCGCTCCTCATCGATCTGGTGATCTTCGCCGCGCCGCGCTTCATGCCGGACGATGCCCTGGCCGAGGCACGGCGCGAGATCGCCCCCTTCCGTGACAGCCTCGAAGTGCTGGCCGACGAGATCGAGTCCTTCCCGCGCGGCGTGATCGTCGATGTCCAGACCCCGGAGGAGCACATCCGTGTCACCAAGGGCTGGCGCTCCTTCGAGGTCGCTGTCGACAGTGACGAGACCGACGTGCGCGTCTCGGTGCCGGCACGGCTGGCGAACGGGGTGCTCGATCTACTCTGAGGCCAGAAGCGATCGATCCGCCAAGACGCCGAGGCTCCTTGTGGGGCGCCTCGGCGTTTTGCCGTTGAGTTAGAGCCGATCTGCGTCAGGGAACGAGCCATCCGACTTGTTCCCTAACGTGACGTCTCGGAAATTGCACAAACTGCTGGGAACAATGTTCTTGTTCTGCGGTTGGGCGGGGGCGCCCTCTCCCTTCTAGGGAGAGGGACGGGGTGAGGCTTCTGTTTCGGGTACGGCTCGGCGGCGGGTGCCACCCCCTCACCCTAACCCTTACCCCAAAGGGGAGAGCGTCACAGTTCGCACGCGCAGCGTGCTCTAGTGTCCCGTTTGACTATTCCCTTCAGCTATCTCCGGTCCTTCTCGCGCCTGACGGCGTTACGCCTCCTCAAAAGAACTCTGCTATTCCTGCGTCGGCAAGCCTTGTCAGACACGAGAAATCCTCGGAGATATCCTGAAGGTTCTAATCAAACGGGCCACCTAGGTCCTTCATCAGGCAGCGCCGACGTGGGCGCTGCCGAACATCGCCAGATAGGCCTCGAGGGCTTCGAGAGCCAACCGGTCAGCCGAGGTGTTGACCACTCGGATGCCGGCGTGGCGCAGACGGGCGCCGAGGCGGCGGTTGGCGAGCAGGATGTCGAGGGCCGAGA
>JBCCGX010000491.1:0-7313 GCA_039029035.1 Acidobacteriota bacterium
CGAGGGGCCGCGCGCGGGCGGTAGACGTCCGTGGCCAGCGGCACGCCGTCCTCAGAGGTGACGACGAGGCCTGCCTGGACGCGCGCGGCCTCGGCGCGCGCCGGAGCTTCGACCCGCGCGGTCGACTTCAAGGCAGGCATTCGGCCATCAGCCCGCGCGGCACCGGCAGAACCGGGTGGCGTCGCCAGGTGGCAGTGGCAGGATCGTAGGCCAGCTGGTAACCCCGGCTCGGTGGCCGCTCGCCCCGCGCCACCGCGAGCAGGTCGCTGGCCAAAGTACCGGCGATCACGGCGACGCTCCCGGCGTCGGGCCAGGGCACTGGCGGCAGCCCTTCCCCGCGATCGACATAACGCCAGTACAACTCGAGGCTGTCCGGGTCGGAATCGGCCGCCAATCGGCGATCCCGCACGTCGCGGTAGCTCGGCGTCTCTGGGTCGGTCGGCGACCAAAAAGGTCCCAGGTAGAAGCGGTTGCCCTCGGCATGACAACCGTGCCAGGCTACCTCGTGCGTACGGCACCAAGCGTCGAGGTTTTGCCAATAGGCATCGGGCAGCCAACCGGCACAGGTCACCGCGAGGTCGGTCGGCGTGGGCTGATCCGGCAGCTCACCCGCAGCCACGCGATGCGGCTCGGGTAGACCAGTCGACGCGAGCAGTGCCTGCAACGCCTCGGCGATCGGGCCGTCACCAACGATGCTCACCCGAAGATTGAGGGTCGCGGAGGAGGTCCTGGCAGCGATCGCGGCGAAGCCGCGGCCGACGAAACGCTCGAGTACGTCGCGCACCGCGCTCGGTGTCTCCCCGGCGGTCTCCTTGCCGGCCAGGACGTCGGCCACGCGCTGCATGACCTCGCCCTCCGCCTTGAGACGGAAGATCTGGCCGTCAGGAGCATAGAGTAGCCATTCTCCGGAGCTCGGCACCAGGTGATGACCCGCAAGCAGCCGAAACCGCTCGGACTCGACGGAGGCGCCTGGCAAGGATTTGGAGGGTGCGGAGGTCGGCCGTGTGGCGTTGGACTTCGTTGGTGAGAGTGTCGCTGTCATGGCGTCTGAGGAGAATCATTCGAAGCGGAGTCGGAACCTTGTGCAAGGGATCAGGGGTGGGTCTGCACCCACCCCCGATCGCGGCGAGCGCATGGCTCGCCTAGGAAACTCAGTCTTCTTCCTGAGCCTCGTCCTGATCGTCTTCCCAGGCGAAGGGGTTCTCGACCAAGGCATGGTTGTGGCTGTTGGTATGGACAGCGCCGATGCGAGCCTTCTCGGGGTTGACGATTTCGAAGAGGTCCTGGTTCTCGTTCATGCTGAAGCTCCTCTCTGGAGGGTTAACGGGTCTAGCGAGGCTTCGCCACAGACGGCGAAACCCGCATCGGGTGTCTGTGGATTCCGAAACTCGGCGCCAAGCATCCGGGCTCCACAAACAGCTTCCAGAGCCCGCGCCGTGACGTCCCTGATCGGGAAGCCTCCGACTCCAGGCTCCGAACACTTCCATACAGGCTAGAGAGCCAGGCAATTTGTCGCAGTCCGAAATCGGACGCCGAAGGCGCTATATTTGACACAGCGAATATGTCCAGGAAGACGATACGCTCGTCTCGCACGGCCCGAGACCGTGATGGCCCGCGACCGTGACCGATGGCCTCGAGACCGTGGATCGATGAGGCAGATTCCACCCCCAACACCCCCATGAGACGACTCGACGAGCTCGGCGAAGTCACGAGATCGCTGCGTGCGCCAACGGTCGCCACCGGCGGTTTTGGGCGGCGGAGCGTCGCGACCGCCTTCTTGGTGACATGGCTCGCCGCCTGCAGCGCACCGGCGCCGACCACCGAGTCGTCGTCGAGCGAAGCTCGCATCAAACCGTCGAGCTCCGGAGCCGGCGATTCACGATCTCGATTGGCCGAGCAATTGATCGCCGAACCGTACGACCCGGCGATCGACTATTACCTCGAACCGATCGAGATCTCGTTTGCTCGAGGCTTCCGGGTTTCCTACCACCGCCACTACAAAGTCGTGCAACTGCGCAACGGCGACGACGACGCGTGGCGAGAGACGCTCGTGCTGGTGCGTCGCGGTGCCCCCGCGCCGTCCCTTGAGGGAGCGCTGGCGGGCGCGGTGGTTCTCGAGATTCCGGCACGCTCGATCGCCACCAACGCCGCCTCGGATTTCAGCCGATTGCGTGCCCTCGGGCTCCTCGATCGGCTGGTAGGGATCCCGACGCCAGCCGTGTACGACGACGAGGTCTACCGCCGCTACCAGAGGGGTGAGCTCACCGCGATCGGTCACCCGGGGCACGGCCAACCGAATCTCGAAGCCTTGCTCGCCGCTGGCCCGGACCTGACGCTGATCCTCAGCACCGGTCCCGAGCATGCGCACGGCCTGCGGCGCATGCGTGATCTTGGCCTGGCGGCGGCTCCATCGTATGCGTTCGCCGAGCCCACCTTCCTCGGTCGAGCGGAGTGGATCCTCTATCTGGCGCTGTTCTTCGATGCCGAGGCCGCGGCCCGGACCCACTTCGACGCGGTTGTAACGCGCTACCTTTCGCTCTCGGAGCGTGCCAAGGCGGCGGCCGGTGCGTCGCCACCGGTCGCTTTCTGGGGTGGGCCGGCTGGCGGCAATCGCTGGTGGGTGGAGAGCAACGGACCCGAGGCCGGGCTCTTCGCCGACGCCGGAGCGATCAACCCCCTGGCCGATCCCTCGGCGGGTCCTTTCGCCACCCTCGACACCGCCAGCGTGTTGAATGCTGTGGCCGACGCGGACCTGTGGATCACCTCGGCTCTCGACGAGCGTGACTGGGACGGGCGGGTTTCGGCCGAGCTCTTTGCCGCCTATCGCGCCGGCCAGGTCTACAACAACCGCAAGCGTAGGCGACCCGAGCGCGACGCCTGGGATTGGAACGAGACCGCGATCAACCGCCCGGATCTCGCCCTCGCCGACCTGGTGTCGCTGCTGTACCCCGGTCTGCTGCCGGACCACGAATTGGTGTTCTTCGCCCCGGTGCAACGGCAATGAGGGGCACTCAGCCACGAGGGGAGGCGCGGCCATGAGGGTGCGCGGCAAAGAGGGGCGCTCAGCCGTGAGGATCGCGGCGCGATGAGCCCGACTCCGCCCGACTCGCCGGGGCGGCCGTCACGGTTGCGCGCCGCCCTCGTCTTCCCGTTGCTCGCTGTCCTTTTTGTTGCCTTGTTCGCCGCCGAGCTGGTGCTCGGCACCGTGCGTATTCCGCTGGCCGAGATCGTCAACATTCTGTTCAGCGGTGAGCCGAGCCAGGCGATCTGGCGTGTCATCGTGCTCGAGTTGCGATTGCCGCGGGCGCTCACCGCATGCCTTGCCGGCACGGCACTCGCCCTCGGCGGGTTGACGTTGCAAACACTCTTTCGCAATCCGCTCGCCGGACCGTGGGCGCTGGGCATCACCGCCGGTGCGCAGCTCGGTGTCGCTACGGTGGCGGTGGCCGGTGCCGTGGCGGGGAGCGCTGGGCTCGCTGTCACTCTTTCGCGCCTCGGTGTGCTGGCGGACCTGTCGCTGGCGGCCGGCGCCTTCGCCGGCGCCACCGCCGTGCTGCTAGTTGTCGTGGCGCTGTCGCGCCGGGTCAATGCCGTGACGCTGTTGATCGCTGGGCTGATGTTCGGCTTTCTGGCCCAGGGTCTGGTCGCCGTCTTGCTGCACTTCACGACCGAGAACCAGGTCGAAGTGTACGAGAACTGGAGCGACGGCAGCTTCGGCGGCGTGACATCGGACAAGCTGATGGTACTCGCCCCGGCCGTGGTGCTGGGTTTGCTCTTGATCGGCGCCTCGATCAAGCCGCTGAACGCGCTCCTGCTCGGCGATCGTTACGCCCGGTCCCTGGGCGTGCGGATCCGGCGGGCCCGCAACACCGCCCTGTTCGCGGTGGCCTGCCTGGCTGGCTCGGTCACCGCCTACTGTGGGCCGGTTCTTTTCCTCGACCTTGCCGTGCCGCACCTGTGCCGTGGCCTGTTCCGCACCACTGACCATCGGATCCTGGTCCCCGCGGTGGCGCTCGTCGGCAGCATCGTCGCTCTCACCGCAGACCTCATAGTGCACCTGCCGTGGCGCCAGCATTTCCTCCACCTCAACGCGGTCAACGCCCTGATCGGTGCGCCGGTCGTGCTCTGGGTGCTGTTGCGCCGGCGTTCCCTGAACACCTGAGCCACGCGATGCCTCGCCCCACCTTGTTCACCGCGTCGGACCTGACGATCGGCTACCCCGGCCGGCCCCAGCACATCGTTGCTCGCGGGCTCGATCTGACGATGCGCCGCGGTGAGCTGGTCTGCCTGATCGGCCCGAACGGTGTCGGCAAATCGACCTTGATGCGGACCCTCGCCGGCATGCAGCCGCCGCTGGCCGGCACGGTGCGGTTGAGCGACCGAGACCTGCACGCCATGGATCCGGCTGAGTTGGCCCGGACCCTCGCCGTTGTTCTCACCGACCGGTTGGACATCGAGCTGATGCGCGCACGGGCGCTGGTCGAGATGGGTCGGCTGCCGCACACCGGCTGGTCGGGCTCCCTCGACGCCGAGGATCATCGGGTGGTCGACCAGGCGATGCGTACAGCGAACGTTGTGCATCTCGCCGAGCGTGAGTTCAGCCAGCTGTCCGACGGTGAACGCCAGCGAGTGATGATCGCACGTGCCCTGGCACAGCAGCCCTCCCTCCTGGTGCTCGACGAGGTGACCGCCTTTTTGGATCTTCCCGGACGGATCGAGGTGATGAACCTCCTTTTGCGTCTGGCGCATCGCGACGAGCGCACCCTGCTGTTGTCGACGCACGATCTCGACCTCGCTTTGCGCCACGCCGATCGGCTCTGGCTGCTCGCTCCCGGTGGCACGTTGCGCACCGGGCCGCCCGAGGCGCTGGCGCTCAGCGGGGCGTTCGACGAGGTCTTCGGCGAGCGGGGACCGACGTTCGATCGCCGTTCGGGCACCTTCGCCGTCGAACGCGTCGCCGGACCGCGGGTCGCTGTCGAGGGCGATGGTTTGGCCGCGGTGTGGGTGGGGCGCGCGCTGGAGCGGCTGGGCTACGACTGCACAGCCGAGGAGCCGGGGACGGCGAGAATCGTCATCGATGGTGCCGGTGACAGCCCTAGCTATCGCCTCGAGCACCCCGGCGGCGATCGGGATGTGCCTTCGCTCAGCGACCTCATCGAGGTCCTGGAGACTCTTGATCACCTAAAGGAGCGACCATGATTCGACGCTTGTCACCGGTCGGCATTGTCGCGGCGACCGTCGCCATCGCCGCCGTCGCAGGATTGGCGGCAGTGGCCGAAACCCAGGAATGGCCTCAGTGGAGCGGCCCCGACGGTGACTTCACTGTCGCCGCGGGAGCGCTGGCTGAGAGCTGGCCCGAGGCCGGGCCGCGACAACTGTGGAAGCGGCCACTGGGCAAAGGGTACTCATCGATTCTCTACCGTGATGGGAGCTTGTACACGATGTACCGCGAGGGTGACAACGAGATCGTCGTCGCCCTAGACGCCGCCACCGGCACCACACTCTGGCAATACCGTGACGTTCCCAAGTTCTGGCGCGATATGACCGATGCCTACGGCGAGGGCCCCAACAGCACACCTCTTCTGGTCGGCGACTGTCTCGTCGCTCCCAGCATCGCCGGCGGCTTGCGGTGCTTCAACGTGTCTTCGGGTGAGCTCATCTGGCAACGCGACCTGCCCAAGGACTTCGGTCGCCGCCGGCGGATCGAGGAATACGGTTACTCGGCCAACCCCATGGCCTACGGCGGTCACGTGCTGGTGCTGGTCGGTGGCGATCAGCACGCCGTCGTCGCGCTGAGCTCCAGCGATGGCTCGGTGGTGTGGAAGAGCGCGTCCGGTGGCGTCAGCTACGCCCAACCATCGATCATCCGCCTCGCCGGCCGCGATCAATTCGTCTACTTCTCGCAGCAGGGTGTGGTCGCCCTCGATCCGACAACCGGCGAAACCCTGTGGGACTGGCCGATCGAGTTTTACAACGGCAACCATCTCACCCCCGTGATCAGCTGTGACGACGAGCACCTCTGGGTCGGCAGTCAGTTCGATTCGGGAGGCGGACGACTCCTGCGGATCCGCAGCCAGGACGGCGGACTGCACCCCGAGCAGGTCTGGTTCGACAGCCGTTTGTCGACCTCCCATTGGCCGCTGATCCGGCGCGGCGAGCTGATCTACGGCTCCATCGGGCGCAATAAGTTGTCTTTCCTCACCGCCTTCGATTGGCGGAACGGCAAGGTGGTTTGGAAGGAACGCGGGTATCACAAGGCGCAGATCCTCCTTGCCGACGGCAAGTTCCTCTTTCTGACCGAAGACGGGCGGCTGGTGCTGGCGCGAATGTCGTCCGAGGGGCTCGAGGTCCTCGCCCAAGCGCAGGTGATGGCCCGCCCTTCCTGGACGGTGCCGACGTTGGTGTCGAGCACGCTCTACCTGCGGGATGAGGAGCACATCCTCGCCTTGGACCTGGGCCAGGCTCAGTCTTCCAATTAGGGCCCCGGCGCCCGCGTCGACTGCGACCGGTTGGACCCTTGCCGGTTGAACCGGTGACCGTCAATTTCGAGAAGGACCGAGTCATGAAGCAAAGCAGTATTCTCCCTACCACCCTCGCCGCGTTGTCGCTGGGCCTGGCGGTAGCTCCTGCCTTCGCCCAATCGATCCAGGGATTGCCCCGGCTGAGCCAGAAACAGAGGATCACCCAGACCCTCGGTATCACTGAGGTGACCCTCGAGTATCACCGTCCGCAAGTCAAGGGGCGCACGATCTGGGGTGACCTGGTGCCCTTCGGCGAAGTCTGGCGGGCGGGCGCCAACGACAACACCACCATCCGCTTCAGCGATCCGGTCAAGATCGAGGGTCAGGCGCTTGCCGCCGGCACCTACGGTCTCCACATGCTGCCCGGTGAAGATGAGTGGCAGATCATCTTCAGCAAGAACCACACCTCCTGGGGCAGTTTTTCCTACGACGAGGCCGAGGACGCTCTGCGGGTGACGGTGACACCGGAGAAGGGTTCCTTCCAGGAGGCCCTGGAGTACCGCTTCGTCGACCTCACTCCCGACGGCGGCGTCATCGTGATGCACTGGGAGGAGCTCGGTGTACCTTTCGAGATCGAGGTCGACACTCACGAACTGGTGGTCGCCAAGATGCGCAACGATCTGCGGCACCTGCCGGGTTTCGATTGGCAGGGCTGGAACAGCGCCGCCAACTACTGTGCCCGCAACGACATCAATCACGACGAAGCGATGGAGTGGATCGAGCGGGCGCTGTCGATGGAAAAGAACTTCGCCAACCTGCGGGTCAAGTCGCTGCTCCTGTTGAGGATGGGTA
>JBCCGX010000492.1:0-7310 GCA_039029035.1 Acidobacteriota bacterium
CCGGTGCCGCTTTGCCTGTGCTCGATTACCCAGAACATCATCACGGGCACCAATGCGGGCGAGACGCTCGATGGGACCTCCGCCAGTGACTGCATCAATCTCAAGGGCGGGGACGACACCTCGAACGCCCAAGCCGGCAACGATCGGGTCTGCGGTGGCAATGGCCACGACACGATCAACGGCAGCTCGGGCAACGACACTCTGCTCGGCGATGGTGGTGGGGACAACCTCACCGGCGGCTCCGGCAGCAACGATGTTGCGAACGGTGGTGCTGGTGCCGACACCTGCGACGCGGAGACTGAGATCAGCTGCTGATCTGAAGCGCCGGAGCGGAACGATGAGCCGGTCCGCTCCGGTTCGACTCGACTCAACATCTCAAAGCAGGAGCTCCAGCTGATGCCAAGAGGTCGATGCCGCTTCCGCCATACCCGCCGGATCTGTTTGCCCGCTCTCGTTTGGGCCTTGGCGGCGGCGTCCGGGGCCCTGGCCGGGCCGCTAGAAGTCCGCGGATGGGTAACGACCTCGGATGGCACGGGCCTGGCAGGAGCGCGGGTCGAGCTCTTGCCGTTCCTCGACGACTACGAAGTCGAGCGCTTGCTGTTGTCCGGTCGGGCCGGCGCGGAGCCGATCGCCACGACGACCGCCGATGCGGCGGGGCGATTCGTGCTGCAAGCACCCGGCACCGGCATCTGGCGGGTGGTGGCACAGGCGCCGGGCCACGTCTCCATGCGCTTCGCGGCCCTGCCGCTGGCCGAAGCGGTGGAGCTACCCCCGGTGATCCTGTTGCCAGCGGTCGCAACGTCCGTACGGTTTGTCGATCCCGCGGGCGAGCCGCTCGAAGGTGCCGCGGTCGTGGCGCGGACCGCAACCCAACCCCTGTGGGATCCGGTGAAGAGCTCCGGCTGGCGGGCCAACGGCCGGCTCGGCTGGAGCGATGGCAAGGGCGCGTTGACGTTCGATCGGCTGCGTGGCGAGGAGCTACAACTCTCTATCTTCCCTGCTGGCCGAGCTGGCATCCAGCGGACCCAGATCGCCGGCGCGAGCACGGTCACTGTCGCGACCCCACCGGTTCGGCGGCGCTGGCTCGAGATTCGTGATCTTCGAGGCAAACCCCTGGAAGGGGTCATGGTGGCGTTCGGCAAGCTCGCCTGGCCGTTGGGACTCTCGGGAGCGGACGGTCGGTTGGCCATCGACGCCTCGGGCAATGAAGCCCTCGACTTGCATTTGCTCACAGCGCACGGCCGGCATCAGAAGGTCACCCTCGATCCCCCAGGTGCCGACGCGACCGGCACGGCAGAACCGACGGTGATCACCCTGGATGCGGCCCCGGCGTTTTCCGGCCAAGTGGTCAGCGCTGCCGACGGTCAGCCCATTGCGGGCGCCCTGGTCTGGTCGAGCCGTCGCACCGGTTGGTTCGGGCTCAGTGATCAACAGGGACGATTCCGCTTGCCCGCTCCCCCATCCGGCTGGGAGCTAAGGGCCCGGTCGGCGGGATTCCTACCCCTCGCAAGCGCGGTGGTGCCCGGGCCTGAGAACACGGCGAGCGCCGTCTTCCCGCTCGAGCCCGCGGCGGCTATCCAGGGCCGGCTGGTCGATAGCGCGGGCGAGCCACTCGCTGGTGTGCACCTCGAAGCCGAGCCCATGTCCCCGGCCCAGCGACGCCAGATGCTGCGTGGTGATTGGATGGGACTGAAGGCGCTGTCCGATGACGCCGGCCGCTTCGATCTCGGGCAGCTCGATCCCCAGGGGACCTACCATCTGCTCGCCGACCGGGAGGGCTTTACCTCCACTCGGCTTGAGATTGCCGGCCTTCCCCTCTTCGAGACCCTGGACCTGGATGACATTGTGCTGCACCGAGGCCGATTGCTGTTTGGCAAGGTCGTCGATCTCGACGAGCAGCCGATCGCCGAGGCCGAGGTCCGATTGGTGGCTTCGACTGTCGAGGTGGACGAGCCCTCGTCGCCGCAGGCGTCCGAGATCGACGCGCCCGATCCGGTGCTCGCGCGGACCGATGCGACCGGTCGCTTTGAGCTGCACGAGCCGCCGGCAGAGACCGTCGACATCGTGGCGCGGGGTGCGGGCTTCGCACCGTTTGCCGTACGCGGCATCGAACTGCCCGAGGGCCGAGAGGCGGTCGATCTCGGGACGCTGATTCTGTTGCCGGGAGCGGCGGTCCACGGTCGCGTGACAGACTCTGAGGGGACACCGATCGTCGGCGCCAGCTTGTGGGTGCTGGCCGAGCCGCCTGCGCCGAATCAAGCCGCGCCTTCGGCGCCGTCGGAACCGCCCGCCGCCCTGGCCGTCGACGACGGTCGATTCATCGTGGAAGACCTCGAGCCCGGCCGCGAGGTCCACCTGCTCGGCCACCACCCCGGTTTTTTGCCCACCGTGGTGCACGGGGTCTCGGCCCCGAACGAGACCACTTTGATCGTCGAGCTGCAACCGGCGGGTGCGGTGAGCGGCGAGGTGGTCGATTCGGCGGGCCGGCCGATCGGCGGTGCGGAGATCCGATTGGGATCGCGGGAAACCGAGCTCCTTCAGGCGCCCGCTCCGACCGACGAGCCACCTGCAGCGACCAAGCCCTGGTATCGCCGGGCCGTCGCCGACGAGCGCGGTCAGTTCACCTTTGACGATGTCGCACCGGGTCCCGCAACCCTCGAGGCGTTCGGCGAAGGTTTCCTGCCCGCCGAGCCCAGCCACTTGGAGATCGCCGCGCGGGCCCATCTCGACGATCTGCGCCTCGTCCTTGGGCGCGGCGCCGTGCTCCAGGGGCAGATCACGAGTGAGCACGGCGAGCTTTTGGCGGACGCCCAGGTGCAGATCGGTCGCGCCCGAGCCAGCTCGGACGAGGGAGGCCGCTATCGCCTGGCCGGCATCCCCCCAGGCCCGCAGCGGGTCGACGTGCGGCGGCACGGGTTCGGCCGGACGTCGCGTGAGGTGGAGATCGAGGTCGGGGTCCAAGAAGCGGACTTCGTGCTCGAAGGGGGGCGACGCGTCGCTGGTCGCGCGGTCGACGAGGAAGGTTCACCGATCGAGGGTGTTCGGGTAGAACTGGTGCTCGACGATCCCTTGGAGGAGCAGATCCACGTCGAGATCAGCCAAGCCGACGGCAGCTTTGCTTGGTCGGAAGTTGCCGATGGCGGCTACCTGCTGCAGGCCGAGAAGGAGGGCTACGCGGTCCTGGCAGGCGATCTCGTCTGGATCGATGGCGTGGGTCTCGAGGACCTCGAAGTTCGCCTGCGGCGCGGTGCGGCAATCAGCGGACGCATCCTCGGGCTCGAGGCCGAGGAGCTGGCGCGGGTCGCGGTCCGGGCGAGGAATGACGAACAGCCCCAGCGCTTCGGCGAGATCGATTACGAAGGCCGCTATGAGATCGTCGATCTCGCGGCCGGGGATTGGCTGCTCGAGGCCTGGCTGCCAGGGGGAAGCCGCCAGGCCGAAGCACGGGTCGTCTTGGAACCCGGCGTCGCCGAGATGGAAAGGGACCTGGAGTTCGGTCTCGGACTGCACTTGACCGGCGAGGTTCTCTATGTCGACGAGCCCTTGCCCGGCACCGCGATTCGCCTCCTCGGCCAGGATGTGGCGGCCAGTCGTTCGGTAACGACCGATTTCGAGGGTCGCTTCCAGGTGCAGGACCTGGCGCCCGGCCGCTACCGGATCGAGCTGATCCACCGGGCCGAGCAGTTGTACTACAACGAAGACTTCGAGCTGATATCGGATCGCGATCTGACGATCGCGATCGCCGCCTCACGGGTCAGCGGCACGGTGGTCTCCGCTGTCGACTCGCAGCCCGTGGCGGCGGCTCTCATCGCCCTGCAACAGCTTCTCGGACCGGCGCGTGACCAGGAGGCTTCGCTCTTCACTTTCGGTACCGACGAGGCCGGCTATTTCAGCAAGGAGCGGCTCACGTCCGGGTGGTACCGATTGACCGTGAGCCGCAACGGCTTCCAGCCGGTCCAGCAGGAGATCGAAGTGCCGGCCGGCTTCGATCTCGACAACCTGCAGTTCGAGCTCGAGCCCACCGACGGGCTGGAGGTGGCGGTCCGGCTGGCTTCCGGCCGGCGTTCCTACTATGTGACCGCGGCCGCCTACGCCGCCGACGGCTCCCGGGTCTTCGCCGAGAGCAGGGTGCTCGACGACCAAGGTCTGGCTCGATTCCAGACCATCCCGCCGGGGACCTGGCAGCTGGAGGTGAGCGCCACCGGCGGCGCGACGATTCGGACCCCCGTGACCGTGCCGGGCCCACCGGTCGAGCTGGTTCTGCCGGATGCCGGACGACTCAAGGTGCGTATCCCGGCGTTGGTCGAATCGAGCGAGGTGGCAACGCTGACCCTGGTCGCCCCGAACGGCGAGCCCTTCCGTCACTTGGAAGTCGGCGGCGTGATGCAGCAACGGTGGGACCTCACCGGCGGCAAGGCCACCCTGGAAGGTGTTCCGGCCGGGGCTTGGCAATTGACCGCCATCGCGCCTACCGGCCAAAGTTGGGTCGGGTCCGCCATCACGACTGGCGGGCCCGATGTCGAGGTCAGCCTCGAGTAAGGGGCCCGATCCGAGTGCCACTCCAGTTTGGTGGATAGACAGCTAAGGCGTCGGATCGCACACATCGCCGATCTGGTCGCCGTCCGAATCCAGCTGGTTGGGGTTGTAGGTGACGTTGGCCACGCCGTGCGGGCAGTTGTCGCACCACTCGCCGACGCCATCCTGGTCATCGTCCCGCTGACCGGCACCACCGCCGGTCGCCAGGAAGGGGCAGTTGTCCTGGGTGTCCGGCACGCCATCGCAGTCGCTGTCCTGGGGTGACGGTTGCACCCCGCAGGTGCCACCGAGTGCCTGGGTTTCGAGGGTGGCGCGGGTTGCGTCGTCGATCAGGCCGTTGGCAAGTAGGCGATCGAGCTCGCTCACGACGCATTGTTTGTACTCGTTGATGGCGCAGTCCCAGGGCCGTGCCGGTGCCGAAGCACTGGGCCCCGGTCCGTCGCACGGGCAAAGGCCCTCGATGTTGTCGAAGGGATTCGCGTCACACTGATCGCCGACGCCATCGCCATCAGAGTCGAGCTGTACGGCGCTGAACTGGAAGCCGATGCAGTTGTCGATGCAGTCGGCGACACCATCCTTGTCTTGATCTTCGGCCTCATCGATCCACAGCAAGCCTTCGACACTGGCGCTGATGCCCGGCGGCTGACAGCCCTGCTGTTGGGCACAGACCGCCGGTTGATCGCAGGCGCTCCGCTCCACCCACAGCGGGGTGAGCGGGTCGGCACAGGGCAGCTCATGCGGCGAACAGCCGGTCTTCAGGGGGCAGATCTCGTGGCGAGTCGGCGCCGCCACGGGAGGCGGACCGGTCCAGCGGTACTCCAGGTAGGCGCCGTCCGGCTCCTTGTCGAGGCAGATGCAGTAGGTCACCGGTTGCAGGCCCGGGATGTGACCCTGGGGGTAACTGCCGTCGATCCGAATCGGCAGGGTCTTGCAGTCTTGGGTGAAGTGGAAGTCCGCCAGATCCATGCCATCGGGGTTTTCGACATGGAAGGTGACGTCGTAGCAGTACAGGTCCTGCGGATCGGGCGGTGTCGGCGCCACGTCGCCACCGAAAAATTTGGTCGGCACGTGCACCAGGCGCCCCTCTCCGTCCGGCTGGCTGATGTGGCTGCTGGCGAAGGAGTCGTCGGCCGGGCTCTCGGTCTCCCACAGGCCCCAACGACTGGGATGGAAATTGGTGAAACCGAAGCGGTGAGTTGCCTGCGACAGCGGGCAGCCGGTGCCACCGGGCTCACATGACCAGACGATCCAGCCGGCGGCATCGATGGTGTGGCTCCAGCCGGCAGGCTGAATCCAGTCGGCATAGCTGCCGTCTTGCTCGTTGAGATCCTCGGTCTCCACCCGGAAGACAGTGACGGCACCACCCTTGGGGTGGACGTCGTAGGCGTAGAAAGGTGGGTGGGGCGAGGCGGCGGGCTCGCAGGTCACCTCGGCGCCTTCGGCCATGCCGCCAAGAGCGAGGGCGAGGGTGCAGGCGAGTCGCCAAGCGAGTCGGGGTGTCAGGTGGAGGGGTCGCATGGGCTGCTCCTTCTTCGGGTGTCGTCAGGGGAGTCGGAGCTCGCGCTCCGCATTGGGATGGCCTTCGTCGACTCCATAGTCCGCAAGACTTTGGTTTTACCCCCCGAAGATCAGAGGCCATGGTTCCGAGGGCGGGCTTCGGGTAGGCTTGTGGCTTACCAACTTCGAGGTGGCGCCATGCCGGATGCGATGACGACCCTCACGCTCAGGGTCAACGGTGAAGACCACACGGTGATCTTCCCCACCCACCACACTCTCCTGGAGGTGCTGCGGGAGGAGTGTGATCTGACCGGCACCAAGCACGGCTGCGAGCTCGGCGAGTGCGGCGTCTGCACCGTATTGATCGACGGCCGGCCGCGCCTCTCCTGCCTGGTACTGGCGGCCGAGATGGAAGGCCGCGAGATTCGGACGGTGGAGGGCTTGCAACGAGACAATCGCCTCGCTCCCTTGCAAGCCGCTTTCGCCGACCTGAGTGCTGGCCAGTGCGGCTACTGCACCTCCGGCATGCTGATGTCGGCCACGGCGCTCTTGGCCGAGAACGACAATCCCAGCGACGACGAGATCCGCCAGGCTCTCTCCGGCAACCTCTGTCGCTGCACCGGCTACCTCAAGATCATCCAGGCGGTCTCTTGGGCGGCGGCGCGCCAGCGTGGCGAGGACGTACCCCCGCCGCGGGAGGTTTTCTATGGCTCGGCGATCCCCGGCGAGGAGGGGCAGGTCGATGGCTGAGAGGCCCGAGGCACCGGTCCCGCGCAATCTCATCGGCAAGACATGGCGTCGGGTCGACGGGCGCTCCAAGGTCACCGGCCAGACGCGTTACGCCGACGATCTCTCGTTCCCCCGCATGGTCACCATGCGGCTGCATCGTTCCACCGTGCCCCACGCCCGCATCGCCGGTATCGATCTCGACGCCGCGTCGCGTATGCCGGGGGTGCTCGGTTTTCTCACCGGGGAGGACATGCCGAAGACTTTTGGCATCCTGCCCATGTCGCGCGACGAGAATGCCCTGGCCCTGGGCAAAGTGCGCTTCGTCGGCGATCCGGTGGTGGCGGTGGCGGCACTCTCCGAAGAGCAGGCGGACGCTGCGGCAAGAGCGGTGGTGGTGCACTACGAGCCATTGCAAACGATCTCCAGCGTCGAGGACGCATTGGCCAACCCGGAGCCCCGGATCCACGACTACGGCTCGGGCGGCAACCTGCACCGCAAGAAGTCGATGGTCTTCGGCGACCTGGACGCCGGCTTCGCGGAAGCCGACG
>JBCCGX010000493.1:0-7309 GCA_039029035.1 Acidobacteriota bacterium
AGCCATCTCGAAACTCCAGACAATCCCAGCCGCAGTCGCCCACCACCTTGACCATTAGCAGTGGGTACAAGACTGGAACTTGACCCTCTCTGAGGGCCGAGGGGTCGTCCGGTGCATAGGCACACAAGTGACGACTTTCTTCATCCTTGGGCTCACTCTCGCCGCGGATGTAAATTGCCATGCCTGAGTAGACCACCGTATCTTCCGGGCTGTACTCACCGAGCGGCTCCACATTCAGCCCGAGAGGGAAGGAATCCATCAGTTGGTCTTCTTCGTCGTCGACCACCCGCCAGACCTTCCCGAGTTTGACGTCTCCAACATCTATGTCTTGGATGAGCATCGATTCTGTCGTCCGCCCCCAAGGCTACGTACCACCTATTATCGGGCTCTGAGCCGCTAACCTGATTCGGCTCAGAGCCCGCGAGTGACACTTTGGAGTCACCTGACGACAGCCAGCGATGTGGACTTCAGATTCGGCCCGGATCTGCCGTTCCGGCGCATAGCTTGGTTATCCGTTGTTTCGGGAACTATCTAATGTCCCAGGCGTTGTTCGATTCACCAGGCGCCGGCCCAGCTACTTGAAAGTTTGCGTCTTTAGAAGCTCGCCCACTTCATCGTAAACTTTCCAAGTGCCCTTCTTCTTGCCGTGTTCGAAACGACCTTCATCCCAGAGTTGACCACTGGGATGGTATCGCTTCCATAGACCGTGCTTCTGCTCGTCATCGTCGAAGCCGCCCGTCCCCCGTGGCTCGCCAGTCTTGTAGAACCATTTCCATCGACCAACGATCTTTCCGTCCTTGAAGCTGCCAGAGGACTGCATCTGGCCATTATTAAGAAAGTACTTCCACCTTCCAGATTTCTTCCCGTTGTCGAATTCACCCTGGCAAGAGACACGGCCGTGTTTGAAGAACAGCTCGAAGGGGCCATTCTTAGGATTGCCGTCTTCATCGATCCCTGGGATGTCTTTCATTAGGTCGGGCTCCACTACCTAACAATTTTCTTATGCATCACAGCTAGTCCGCGAACACGCGGGGCAGAGCGGTCTTCAACACGCTTCAAAACAGTGGAACTTGCCTGTTTCCAGGACTTTATCGGAGGCACCAGGCTCTGTCAATTGCGCCTCCGTTGTGCCGCATGGCTCGAGATCGCTAGCGCTTGTGCAGGCATCGCCCGAGCCTGGTTACTCGCCCAACGCGACAGGCACTGTCCGCGGGCCCATAGAACAACTCTAGCGGGTAGCGCGTAGGTTGGAGAGTGATCACTGCCCTGCAAGCTCAAACCTCGACTCCGGGTCTTGCCGCAGCCCTGGCTAGCGTGACCGCCGTCTACCTCCTGTTGTCGGTGATCTGGCTCGCCCGCCAGCACGGCAGCTACAGTCACGTCCGCCAGACCATCTCCGAGCTCGGTGAGGTTGGCTCTCCGGTGGCCGGCAAGGCCGCGTGGTTCAGCTTTGCCCCGGTCGGAGTCCTTTGTGGGCTTTCGCTTCTGGCCATCCGTCCTTGGTTGCCGAGCGACGAGAATGTGACGGCCGGGCTCTTGCTCTTCGGATTCGTTGCCCTGGGTTACCTGCTCGCCGCGGTGTTTCCCTGCGATGCCGGAGCCCCTCTCGTCGGCAGCTGGCGCAACCAGGTCCACAACCTGATCGGCGGGTTCGAGTACCTCGGAGCCCTGGGAGGTCTCGACCTCCTCCACCGATCTCTCGAAGATTTCTCCCAGTGGTCTCAGCTCGGCTTGGCCAGCCAGGTGGCATTCCAGATCGTGCTCCTCGGCTTCCTAGGGACCCTCTGGCCAAGCCCCTTCCGGGGCCTGGCCCAGCGGATCGGCGAAGGCGCGATCTTCGGCTGGCTCGCCTTCGCCGGCTGGTCGGTATGGATCGGGTAAGCACTTAGCCCAAAGAGTTATGGGATCTGGCTAAACCCGCAATCCTCAAGACACTCCCGGTAGTCGGCGTCGCACTGATCGTAGTTGCTCTGATACTGGTCGATACACGCCTCTTCCTCAGCGGCGGTGAACGCCACCGCCCTACAGATATTGAGCTCGACATTGGCCACCCATAAGCACGCGTCGAGGGTGAAGGCACAGAGCATCTGGTCGGCCTGAGCCACGGGGGTGTAGGAGACAAGGACGATCAGGCTGAGAAGGGTCAGAATCAAGGCTTGCTTCATAGTTCCTCCGAGTGTGGATGATTCTTTCTCAGCGTCCGGTGTTGCCGGCCGCCATCTTCACTGCCGGCACTCTACGGTCGGCTGCACGGAGGCTTCCGGTCGATTCGTCGAACCGGCCGCGAAACGCGCCCAGTGCGACCTTAGAGAAGACGAGACGGCTGCCGGCTAAGAGCTCCAGGCACGCCGCTTCTGAAGTGCGACCAACCCGACTCTCGAAAGGGGTGCTGCTCAGAGCAGCCGAATCTTCTGGAACTGATCCAGCAGGATCAGGATCGAAGAGAAGAACATCACGGCGAGGGTCGTACCGGCCTGGAACCGAGCCTCGAGCCCTGCTCTCCGGGACGCCTGAATCACCAAGCCCAAGAGAACGAGCGAGACGATAGCCGGTATCGTGTAGGTTCCCAAACCCAGAGCTTGGCCTACCCTGCCCTCGTCATTGAGGTGGATCAGATTCAGCGCTCCCGCCAGCAGCCGCATGTAAAACGGGACGAAGAGAAAAGGGTACAGCGCCGCTATGGGAGTCTTCCGCAGGATCAGGAACACGACCCCGGCCTGCAACAGGGTGATGACGGGTCCCGCCGAGCTCACGGCAAGGCCATGCCAGGCAATCTCGTACTCCCCCGCCGCCAATCCAGCTGAGTTGAGGGTCATGTACATCCGGTAACCGAGAAGGGTTCCGGTCGCCCAATGGGCTAGCTCGTGGATCAGCCAGGTCAAGGCGACAGACGCGGCTACCCAAGCGAAGTAAACCCGGGAGAGATCGAAGCTCTGAGACGTGCCTTCCCGGCGAGCAGGGGGGAGTGGAGCGTGGGGCATTTCCATCACCCTACGCGGCTTCACGCGAGACTGTTTCGATCTCCCCGGATGTTCAGCGGACGCGATGGGCGTCCTCACCGCTGAGGGCAGAGAGCCGGTTGTCGCGCAGGCGGCCGATCATGTCGAGATGGATCATCGCCACCAGGGTATCTGGCAAGATCTCACGCCACAAAGCTCAGGCAAACGGGCCAAATTCCAGGTGTGGCACAGTTCCGGAGTCGCGGCGCAACGCAGTTTCTGCGTGCTCCGTTACGGCATAACTCATTCGCGCGACGACTCCGCAACTGCAGCACACCTCAGAAAATCGGTAACTGGGCTCGTTATGGAGAGTTGTCTCCGTTCTTGAAGATTTGAATGCTCGCAAACGGTCGACCTCGGCTCGCTGTATGACATCAAAAGCCTGCTCCGAAGAGGATTTGCACGCCCCGAAAGGTGTTCAAAGCCCGCCAGGAGACGTTTTGCAGGTCACCAATCTGCTTCTGGCTGGCCAGAGGATGATTGATGGGTTGTCAATTGGGCTCTTGTTTGGTCCGGAGACCATTCCGCAGGCGGAAATCCTCTCCCGGCCAGCGTTGATCGCTTGTCGAGCCGCGCCAAAGGCGAGCTCGGGCGCCAGGAGCGGTCTTGGTGCTGGGCGAAAGGCGACCAGAGGCCGCCTGATCTGCCTTGATGGGTACCGACACCTGAGCCCTGTTCGCCTGGCACACCTCCGAGCCGGCAAGATACCGGCGCTCCCAGCGATTAGTTTGCCTCAGAGCCGGCAGGATGCCGGCCTCTCATCGGCCCGTCAACACTCAGAATTTGTCGGAGTCGGCTTTCAGCGACTCGAAGATAGGTGCGAAGAAACGAGCCGCAGCAGGATAGTCCGGGCAGGAGTAGTCGTGCAGTGTGAGCTGGACGGCCTGCTCCTGGTGGACCAAGACCTTGCTCATCATACAGAAGCTGCCTTCCTGATCCCACGAACCGAGGAGCGAGTGGAAAGCTTCACCCCCTGTCCAGCTCTTCTCGGTCATGATGCGCCATTCCGCATCAGACTCTCGAGCGAGTGCTTTTCGGAAGCTTTCTTGGACCAGGGCGGCGAATTCGGCTTCAGACATCTCCTCTTCGCCGGTGAGCTCGAGTGTTTTGGCATAGCAGGCCTTCGAGCCATCGGGTGGCAGCAAGGCTCGACCTTCCGGTTCTTGGGACCAATCGGCGGGCAAGGAAAACGTCCACAGGTCGATCCTGAGTTTCTGCATCGGCGGTGGAGCCGGCGAGCAAGCCGCGAGGGCCAGGAGAGCGACGAAGAGCTCTGCGGCAGACTTGAACGAAGTGGGCTGATCGGCTGAGCTTCCGGCGTTGTCCATTACCCTCACCTCGCCTCGACCCTCAGACTCCGTCTCAGCGCACGCCGCGGCTCTGGCCGAAGGTGACCCGCATCTCCACTCGCAGGCCGTCGCGATCGACCACCGCGTCGACGGTCTCGCCGGGTTTGGATTGGCGCAGCACGAACATGAAGTCGTAGATGTCGCGCACCTCGTGGCCACCGAGCTCGACCAGGACGTCACCGCGCTGCATGCCGGCGACGTCGGCCGGGCCGCCGGGGCGGGAGCCGGCGAGCTTGACGCCGACGACGCCCTCGGCGGCGTAGTCGGGGATGGTGCCCAAGGAGGCGCCGTAGGAGCGGGCGTCGCCGCGCGGCTCGGGGGCTTTGGCGGCGACGTAGGTCAGGCCGTCCTGGCGACCGGAGACCTCGACCAGAACGTCCGCTGCCAGGGAAGCGATCTGCGCCGCGCCGGCGGCGTTGAGCTTGGGCGCATCATCCGACGGCTTGTGGTAGTCCTCGTGGGCACCGGTAAAGAAGTGCAGCACCGGCACGCCGGCAGCGTAGAACGGCGTTTGGTCCGAGGGACCATAACCATCGCCACCCAGAGTGCAGCGCAGGCCTGCTCGCTCGCAGGCCGGCGGCAACAAGTCGGACCACTCCTCGGCCGAGGCGGCGCCGAGGGCGGAGAGCCGGTTGTCGCGCAGGCGACCGACCATGTCGAGGTTGATCATCGCCACCAGATCCTCGGTGCGCAGGCCGGGCGGCGGCGCCTGGGTGAAGTGGGTCGAGCCGCGCAAACCGGACTCCTCGCCCGAGAAGGCCACCACGTAGACGTCGCGCCGCAGGTCGGCCTGGCGTTCGATCACCGAGCGGGCGATCTCGAGCAGCGCGGCGGTGCCGGAGGCGTTGTCGTCGGCGCCGTTGTGCGCCTCGTGGGCGCCCGGTGCGAGGGAGCCGGCGCCGCCCATACCGAGGTGATCGATGTGGGCACCGACAACGAGGGCGCCGGGAGATGAGCCATGGGACTCGCTCTCCGAAGATCTATCGCCGTTCTGCGCGACGCCCGCCGGAATGCGCCCGACCACGTTGTGGATCGTCTGGTACTCGGTCTCGATCCCGACCACCATCTCGGCCCGATGTCCGCCATCGAACAGGGCCTGGCCGAGGGCACGTTCCAGCACCATCACCGGCAGGCCGGCGTCGCCGCGGGTATCGATGCGCAGGCTCGGCAGTGGCGCGTCGTGGGGCACCTCGGCCCCCTCGTCCACCACCGGCCAATCGGTGATCAGGACCCCGGCCGCGCCGTGCTCGCGGGCGTTCCACGCCTTGTAGCGTAGATCGCCGTAGCGTCGTTCGGCGTCGGCATCCTTGAAGCCTTCCTTGGCCGGGGTGAAGCGACGCACGGCGACGATTTTGCCCTCGACTTGGAGGCCGTGGTAGTCATCGTGCTCGAGCTCCTGCGCCGTAATGCCATAGCCCACCGGCACCACCTCGCCGGTGGCCTCACCGGATACCGAATAGGAGGCAACGACGAAGCGACCGGCCTGGGCGGCTTCCCCGTCGATCACCAGGCGGGTGGCGTCGGTCGACTCGACCCGGATCGGCACGTCGAAGGCCTGGCGAAAGGTGCCGTCGCCAGCGCCGGGCTCGACCCCGAGCTCGGCCAGGCGCTCGGCCATCCACAGCGTCGCGTGGTCGAGCCCCTCGGTGCCGACCCCACGCCCTTCACGAGCGTCCGCCGCCAGCCAGGTCACCGCCTCCATCAGGCGATCAGCGGAGGTTAACCCCGCCCTCTCCGTCGGGGCCGGCTCGGCCGGCGGGGGATCGTCGATCCAGCGGGCGACGTAGACGTCGGTCTCGCCCGGCTTGCCTTGGTTCCGGTTCGAGGCAAAGGCGAGCCACTGGCCGTCCGGCGAGAACATCGGGAAGCCGTCGAAGCCCTCGCTGAAGGTGATCTGCTCCAGGGAGGTGCCGTCGACGTCCACCGCGAAGATGTCGAACTCACGGCCGCTGGCCGAGCCGTGGTTGGTGGAGAACAGGATCCGTTCGCCAGACGGATGGAAGAATGGAGCAAAGGTGGCGGCGCCCAGGTAGGTCACCTGGCGCGCTTCGGAGCCATCTGCTTCGGCCACCCACAGCTCGAGCCTGCTCGGGCGAACCAATCCCTCGCCGAGCAGCCGGCGGTAATCGTCCAGCTCTTTGCCCTCGCGCGGTCGCGAGGCGCGCCACACGATCTTTGAGCAGTCGGCGGAAAAGAAGGCTCCGCCATCGTAGCCCGGTGCGTCGGTCAGGCGGAGCACGTTGCTACCGTCGGCATCCATGCGGTAGAGATCGAGATCGCCATCGCGGGTGGAGGTGAAGAGGATCGAGCCGTCTTGCGAGCACACTGTGGCTTCGGCGTCGTAGAACTCGTTGTCGGTCAGGGCGATCAGATCGGAGCCGTCCGGGCGGGCGGAGTAGATCTCATAGGTGTCGTAGAGTGGCCACACATAGCCTTGGGAAAAGCCGGGCTTGGGGGGACAGGCAGGATCGGCGGCGTGAGTGGAGGCATAGAGGATGCGCTCGCCCGAAGCGTGGTAGTAGGCACAGGTGGTCCGCCCCTTGCCCGTCGACACCATCTCCAGCTCACCTGGCTTCTGCGGATCCAGGCGAAAGATCTGGTCGCACTCGTGGGGCGGGAAGGTGGCCTGCAGAATGAGATCGCTACCGTCCGGTGACCAGTAGGCTTCTGCGTTTTCGCCTTGAAAGGTCAGCTGGCGAAAATCGGCCAGGTGGACTTCCCGCGGGTCGTGCAGGGAGGCGGCCTCTTCCTCGGCCAGGGCTGTGACTGGACCGATCGCGATCCACCCGGCGATCGCCAGGGCCAGCCGGGCAATCCGAGTCGACCGGCTCCATCGTCCTCTTCCCGTATCGTTCATCGAATGCTCCTCTGAGATGATGCGGAGAGTCCGCGAGGGATAGGAGAATTGTACGCAATTTCTTTTGTGACCGAATCGGTCCGGTGGGTACTCTGTACCTGATG
>JBCCGX010000494.1:0-7282 GCA_039029035.1 Acidobacteriota bacterium
CAAGCTGGTTCATCCGCGGCATCTCCGGTCGAGGTCACGCCGCGAGACCCAGCAGAGGCTCGAGCGCGAAGCCCAAGCGCTGGCCCGGATGAGCCACCCCAACGTGCTCGCGGTCCATGATGTCGGCGACGTCGGAGGGCAGCTCTACGTCGCCACCGAGTTGGTCGATGGCTTCGACCTCAAAGCCTGGCTGCAGGAGAGCGACCGAACCCGGAGCGAGATCCTCGAGGTCTTTCACCAGGCCGGATCGGGTCTCGCGGCGGCCCACGACGCCGGGCTGCTGCACCGCGACTTCAAACTCGAGAACGTCATGATCGGGCAAGACGGCCGCGTCCGGGTGCTGGACTTCGGTCTGGCGCGGAGCCACCGGCAAGCTGACGACGAGGGATCGACGGTCTTGGGCACACCGGCCTATGCTGCCCCAGAGCAGCTCGCTGGCGACCAGGTAACCGCGGCGGCGGACCAGTTCAGCTTCTGTGTCGCGCTGTATCGCGCCCTCTGCGCCGCGCCACCGTTCGCGCCCTCGGCCAGCCAGCAGCCGCTGGTAGCTAGCGCCTGGGCGCTGGATCCGATCGTGCTCGATAACCTGCCCCAACGCCTCCGTCAGGTCCTGCAGCGCGGCCTGAGCTTCACGCCGGAAGAGCGCTATCCTTCGATGCAGGCCCTGCTCGCCGACCTCGACGGGGGACGCGGCCAACGGCGTCGACGCCTCCTGATGGCGGCCCTGCTCGCCACCGCCCTGGGTGCCGGTCTGGCGGTCTGGGGCACCTCGGTGCTGCGGCAAAGACAGCTGTGTGGCAACGGCGAAGCCCGCTTCGCCGCGGTGTGGAGCGCCCCGCGGCGACAGGCCATCGCGACCGCTTTCGCCGCCAGCGGCCTACCCTACGCCGAGGCCAGCCGGCGCGGGGCCGAGTCGATCATCGACAACTTCGGCCGGCAGTGGGCGGCGATGCATCGCCAGGCCTGCTGGGCGACCGCGGTCGAGGGGACTCAATCGCCGGAGCTGCTCGATCGCCGCATGGCCTGTCTCGACCGACGCCTGCAGGAGGTCGATGCTCTGGCCGAAGTTCTGATGCGCGACGAGACGACCGTCGAGCATGCTGTGCGCGCCGCTGGTGCGCTGCCCACGATCGCTCAGTGCGCCGATTCCCACGCTCTGCTGGCGACCGCACCGCCGCCCGACGACCCGGAGCAATCCCGCGAGATCGACCGACTGCGGCGCCGGCTGGCGACCGTCGAAGCGCTCCTCCTGACCGGTGACTACGCCGCTGGCTATCAGCGAGCCACAGAGCTCGTTGTAACAGCTGAGGCTCTGAGCTACTGGCCACTGACCGCCGAGGCTCTGTTGCTGCGGGGACGCTTTGAGATCTTTCTCGATCGGCCGCGTGCCGCGGACGCCAGTCTCGGGAGTGCGCTGGAAGCCGCTCAGGCCGGTGGTCACGATCGAGTCGCCGCCGAGGCCTTCGTCCGCCAAGTGCGCGTCGCCGGCTACCAGCAAGCCGACTTCCCGCGTGGCGAGCGCTATGCACGCCAGGCCGAAGCGACCCTCGCTCGGCTCAATCGGCCGGACGATCTCAGCGCCGTCCTCGCCGGCAATCGCGGGGCCCTGTTGGCCGAGCAGGGTCACTTCGCCGGCGCCCTGGCGGAGCATCGGCGCGCGCTGGCGATCCGCCTGCAGAAGCAGGGTCCGCAGCACCCACAGACTAGCGTCACCCTCACCCGTATCGGCGATGTGCTGCGCCGGCAGGACGACCTGGCACTCGCGGCCGACCACTACCGACAAGCTCTCGAAATCAACCGTCAACAGGTCGGTGAAGAGCATCCCTACACCGCCCGGCTGTTGTCCAAGGTGGGCAAAATCCTGCTCGCCCAAGGCGACGCCGCAGGCGCGCGCGAGCACTTCGAGCGCGCCCTGACCGGCAGCCGGCAGACCCTCGAACCCGACCATCCTTACATCGTGACACCACTCACTTATCTGGCCCAAGCGCTGGTCGCCCAGGGCGCTTACGAGGAGGCCATCGAGCGCTACCACGAGGCATTGGCGATCCTGGAAGGTAACGCCAACCCCGACCCGCGACGGCTCGCTGTCGTCTTGAGCGGCGTGGGGCGCGCCGCCTCGGCCGCCGGCGACCCAGACCAGGCCGAGGCGAGCTATCGACGCGCCCTGGCCCAGCGCCAGCAGGTCTACGGCGACACGCATCCGGCAGTCGCCGAGACTGCCTTCAATTTGGGCGAGATCGCCAAGAGTCAGGGCAGGTTCGACGCCGCGCTCGAGCTCTACCAGCGCGCCCTCGCCATCTGGCAGGCCACTCAGCCGGACAACGCTTTTCGGCTCGCCATCGGCCAGACCGGTGTCGGTCAGGCCTTACTCGAAAGCGGCAGGCCACACGAAGCCCTGCCGATCCTGGAGCAGGCGCTGGCGCTACAACCCGCCGGACACGATCCGGAGTTTCTCGCCACGACCCAGTTCGCCCTGGCTCGGGCCCTCGACGCCGTCGGCGGCGATCCGCAACGGGCGCGAGACCTGGCCTATGCGGCACGCGACAGCCACGCCGAGGGCCGCGCCGAAGCGCGCGCCGAGCTGGACCGTGTCGAGGCCTGGCTACGGGATCGCGGCGCCCCGCCGCCCTGAAGCTCTCGGCGCCTGCGCCCTCAAGCCTCCGTGCCCTGAAGCGTCAGCCTCTGGCATAGGGCTTGCGGAAGCCTCGGCGATGGATCGCAATCCGGCCGAGTCGACTGCGTCACAACACCCCAGGAGGATCTTCGATGACTTCATCTCGCGGCTGCATCGCCGCTCTTGTCTCAGCGACTTTGTTTCTCTTCCTCGCCTCCGCTGGAGCTTCACCGCTGCCGTTTCGCCAACCCGTGGCCGGCGATTGGAATCTAAACCACGAGGGCGACGAGCCCGGCTACTTCCACACGGAAGCCTCCGTCTTCTATCTCTGCACGAGCCGCGAAGCGCCGGGAAATCTCATTTGCCCAGCGTTCCCCGTACCCACTGTCAGCCCCAATCGGCAGGCGTTGATCGGCAAGTGGACCGCCGGAGAAGCCTACGACCGCCCGGCCCTCTATGATCCGCAAAGCGGCTGGCTCGACATCTACGACTTCGTCGACTGCCTGCCGACCGGGGACTGCTCGGGTGATCTCGGTCTGAAGCTCGAGAGGAGCCTCTTCTTCGGCCTTGCCGACGCCACCGCGACGAGCGGCGATTGGTTCGGCACCCAGGTCGACAGTGTCGCTCTGATCACCTCTGCCGCCTATGGTGCGGCTCCGGCTGGCCTGGTGCGCCTCTACGACCCGGGCGAGACGTCGCCCAAGACGTTGATCGAGTTGAGCTTCGACCCGACGGAATACCACCCCGTGGCCGGCCGCTGGGTCTCAGTCGCTGCCGACTCCCTCGGCTTCTTCGACCCCGAGCTCGGCGAGCTGCTGCTGTTCGACGGTATCGATCTGTCGCAGATCGTCGCGCTGGCCGGGCCGACGGCCGGACTCCTACCAATCGCTGGCCAGTGGCCCCCGACACAACCGACCGACTCGATAGCCCTCTACCACCCTCAAGGGCCGAGCTGCGCGGCCGGCAGCGGCTGTCACCGAGTGAACTTCTACTGGCAGGAAGACACCGATCGTCTGGCCATCGACGAAGAGATCAAGCCACAGCTCGATTCCGACTTTCCAGACGATCCCCCAGATCCGTAAGCCAGGATACAACGTTGGTACGCAGCTTGCTGTATAGCCTCTCAGTCGGGATGTCCTTCGAGGTCCCGACCTGCAATCGACAACTCGGGAAATGACATCTTCAGGAGAACCCGCAATGAAGCCATCCAAATGTTTCGCCGCGAGCGATTCGCGACGTGATCCGCGACAGAGAACCGAGCGCAATACAACTGGCACCCCACGAACACTCAACCCGGGATCGCAGGACGACATTCGGGTCGATGACGGCAGCCAGCAAACCAACCCGCACATCGATCCGGACTTCCCTGACGACCCTCCGTAAGCCCCTATCACTCGCCCCTCTCCACCGCGGAGAGGGGATCCGCTCCGGGACTCTTCAGTCGCTCGAAGATTCCCCTTCCATCCCCAGGCGCTTGAGGCGATAGGCCAGGCCGTTGCGGGAGATACCCAACAACTTGGCGGCCTGGGTCTGATTGCGGTGGGTCGCAGCCAGCGCCTGGCGGATCATCCGGCGCTCGATGGCCTCGAGGTGACTCGGCAGCGATTTGTCACCGAGCCGCAGGTCGTCGAGCGTCGGCTCCTCCGGCTGCGGGTCGGCAATCAACGGCGGTAAGTGCGCCGATTCGATGGTCTGGCCCGTCGGGCAGACATAGACCAGCCGGCGCACGATGTTCTTCAGCTCCCGCACATTGCCCGGCCAGGCGTAGTGGGTCAAGCGACGCAGTGCCTTGACGCTGACGCCGCGAATCGACTTGCCGATCTCCTCGCTGTAGGTGCGGACGAAGTGGCCGATCAGGGCCGGTAGATCAGCGCGGCGCCGACGTAGCGACGGCACTTCGATCTCGTAGCCCGCCAAGCGATAGTAGAGATCCTGGCGGAAGGCGCCGTCCGCCATGCGCTGCGCCAGCTCCGTGTTGGTCGCCGCTACGACGCGCACATCGACCCGCACCGGTTCACGGCCCAGCGGCACGATCTCGCGTTCCTGCAAGGCACGCAGTAGCTTGGCTTGTAGCTCGGGCGACATATCGCCGATCTCGTCGAGAAACAAAGTCCCACCATCCGCCAGGCGGAACTTGCCTTCGCGCGACGTCACCCCGGTGGCGACGCCACGTCCGATGCCGAACATCTCGGCTTCGAGCAACTCCGAGGGAATCGCGGCGCAGTTGATGGCGACGAAGGGCTGCTCGAGCCGCGCCGAGCTGTCGTGCACCAGGCGGGCGATGTGCTCCTTACCTACCCCGCTCTCGCCGAGAATCAGTACCGGCAGGTCGCCTTGGCGCAAAAGGGCGATTTGCTCATAGAGCGCCCGCATCTCGGGGACCACGCTGGGCACGATCCCTTCGGGCAGCCGTAACGCCTCCTCAGACCGCTTGGCGTGTGCCGCCGGGCGACGTTCCTCCAACCCGCCGATCAAGCGCACCAACGTTGCCAGCAGCAGACCAGGATCGGCTGCGTCTTCGCCCAGTCCCAGGGCCGCCAGGGCGAGGTATCTCTCGCCCCGGATCTCGAGCGCTGCGTAGTCACTGTCCTGCTGTCGTGTCTCGACATCCCCCGGGTCCGTGGACGCTTGGACCTCGGCGAACACCTCGGCTGCCCGCCACTCGGATGGCAGGTCATCGCACCCACCGGCGGCTGCGCGGACGATCGCCTCGCTGCCGTTGCCCCCCTCGAACAGCAAACAGCCGCGAGCCCCTAAGAAATCTACCAAGCCGAGAAGCGCCATCTCATGACCAGCCTGGCCGTCCAGCCAGCGGGCGAAGAAATCACCGACGAAACGCAAATGAAGACTCTCGGTGTCCCGATCGGTTTGCAGCAGGGTAGCGGTCGCCCGACTGCCATCGGTCGCCGGTAGGGGCAACCGCGGCCGCTGGAGCTCGATACCCAGCTCGGCATCGTCACGGTCGAGGGCGATCACTTCGAAGCTCACCGGGCCGACGCCGAGCACGTCACCGGTGGCGAGCGGGCTGCTCGACACCGCACAACCGTTGACCAGGGTGCCGTTCTTCGAGCCCAGGTCGCGCACCTCGAGTCCGGCGTCTTCGAGCGTCACCACCGCATGATGCCGTGACACACCCTCGCTCGACAACGCGATGTCGTTGCGCGGCGAGCTGCCGATGGCGTTCTCCCCCGGCTGCAGCCAGAACTGCTCATCGGGCCCTTGTAGGCGAAAACGCGAACCCTCAGGTAAATCAGTCATCGATACCTCCCTGTGGCCGCGCCGCAGAGCGGCGGGGATGCACGCCGGAGAACGGCGGGGGGTACGCGCCGCAACAGCCGCCCAAAGTTTGGGCAACGGTGACCCGGCTTTGCGCGACCCTTCGCCATTTGCACAGTCTAAAACACCTAGCAATCCGCTGCACCCGGCCTAGACGACGATGGCACACCCCTTGCTCTTTAGCCTCACCGGCCCGGTCATGGTGACCGCCGCCATCCCTCTCGGCCCGGTCATTCCGACCGGCGCCATCATCAAGGAGAACGCCATGAAACGCAAAGACATCATCCGTGCCTGGAAGAGCCCTGAGTTCCGTCGCAGCCTGAGCCAGGAACAGCAGGCTCAGCTGCCGGGCAGCCCGGCCGGCTTGATCGAGCTCAACCAAGACGACCTCATGTCCGTCTCCGGTGGCTCGTCGCACACCAGCTGCTGCACCTGTAGCGCTTCCATCTGCACCCCCTGCCCGCCGGAGTACTGCCTGTAGGGCTCAGCCGGCTGCAAGGCCGGCCTACAACTCAGTTTCCGAACCTGGGGGCGGGCCGCACTGCGGCCCGCCCTTCTCCTCCGCCCGCAGCTCCCCGCTTCGCAGACATCCCCCAGACACCCCACCCGAACGATCGAGGACGAGAGCGATGAACGTGTCCCCTGAAGTCCCCTGGTTTCCGACCCTGACCCTCGCCGAGCGTGCCGCGCTGCTCGATCCCACCGTCGATGTGCCAACGGCGCCGACCGCGAGCGATCTGGAGCAGCGCTGGCGCCGGCTGCCACCTTTTGTCGAAGCTCGGATCTTCGATCAGCGTCTGGCCAGCGAAGCCCTCGACTCGACCACTCTGCGCGCCGCCATCGAGCTGCAGCCGCAAGATACGCCGAGCGACTCGGCGCCGCCTTGGGTCAACCGGTTGGAAGCGGCGCTCACCGGCCGTGAGGGGACACCGGAGGCCGACACGGCACCCGCCGACGCCACCGACATTCCGCTCTACGAGCTCGACCGAGCGATCGAGAGCACTCGCTTCCTACGCCTCGTCGAACCCTTGGTGCGCAACGCTTTCGTGCGCCTGCGCCAACGGCTGACGGCCGACCTCGTCGCCAGCCCTCTGGCCCACTTCGACCCTGAAGAGACCGCCAAGCTCCTCGTCGCCTCCCTGCCCGGTCGCCTGGCGATGCTGATCCGACGTGCCTTGATCCTGGAGCTCAACATTGCCCGGCTCGAAGAGAGCCTCGAGGGTGACACGCCGGAAGCGCGCTTCGACGACTTCATCGAGCGCCTCGGCAACACCGACGAGCAGCGGCGAATCTTCGCCGAGTACCCGGTGATGACGCGGCAAGTCCTGCTCCGCATCGAACAGTGGCTCGAAACCAGCCGCGAGGTCATCCTCCACCTGCGCGACGACTGGC
>JBCCGX010000495.1:0-7262 GCA_039029035.1 Acidobacteriota bacterium
CGATTGCTCGTCTCGCGCCGGAGGGTGACGCTTTCACGGCCTTGGGGCTGGATGCGTCCCGGCCAACTGCGATGAGCCCCGAGCTGCGTGACTACCGCTTTGTCCACTTCGCGACCCACGGCCTCATGCACAGCCAGCATCCCGAGCTATCCGGCGTCGTGCTCTCGCTGGTCGACGAGCAAGGTAGGCCCCGAGAGGGATTGCTGACTCTGCGCGACATCTACACCTTGAGGCTGAGGGCTGAGCTGGTGGTGCTCAGCGCCTGCCAGACGGCCCTCGGGGCGGAGATCGCCGGGGAAGGGTTGATGGGGTTGCCGCGCGGTTTCTTCTACGCCGGCGCACCCCGGGTCATCGCCAGTCTATGGAAAGTGGACGATCGAGCCACGGCTGAGCTGATGAGCTTCTTCTACCGCGAGCTGCTACAGGCGAAGCGTCGACCGGCGGAGGCTCTGCGGCAGGCCCAGCTCGCGATGTGGAGAGACTCCGAGCGCTGGCAGGATCCTTACTATTGGGCTGCTTTCGTGCTCTACGGAGAGTGGCGGTAACGAGCCTCCGTTCCTAAGTGAGCTCCGCCGACTCGTCCTCGTCGCCCGCTTCGTCTGCCTTGCGTTTCTCCATCACGGTCTGGGCAATGAGAAAGGCGCCGAAGGCCATGAAGATCAGGTACCAGTAGTCGAGCAGGACGGTGAGGTCGATGTCGAAGCGTTCGCGCAGGAAGCCGTAGAAGCCGATGACGAACACCGCGACGCCGGCGATCATGCCGCCCGAGCCCCAGGTGGGGATGCGCGACTTTTCCGGCAACTGCACGTCGGGGGTGTAGCCGAAGTTGATCAGGGTGGCCTGGCGGTAGGCGTCGAAGATGTTGAACAGCCAGGTGAAGATGACCGAGAAGACGAGGATCACGGCTTCCGGTGGCTCGGTTCCGGCAGCGAGACCGGCGAGGCCGAAGAAGATCATGAACATGGTCACGCCGCGCAGGTAGAGCCCGTTGTAGACGTTGCCTAGGCCAGGGAAGATGCTGAAGAAGCCGGCCAAGAGCGGGTTGCGCACGGTGGACGGGTTCTCGCGCGGGATAGATTGCTGAGCGTACTGGGGCTCGAGCCGTGGGGTGGCGGGCGCGGGGGCTTCGGCCGGCAGGGCCTCGGCTTCGATTTCCGGGGTTTCTTGATCAGCCATGGTCATCTCCTTCGACCGATCCCTCGGGACCGGGTATCAGTTGTTGGGTCGTATCCAAGGTGGCCCGCAGGGCGTCGAGCAGCAGGCGCTCGCCACGCTCGCTGTAGTGCTGTACCCGATGCCAACCCTCGCTCAGCTCACCGGACAAAGTGGAAGACATGGTGTTCCAGGCGTCGGTGCCACGGGCCTCGCCGGATTCGGTCCAGACGATGGCTTTCGGGCTGACTTTCGCAGTCGTTCTGCTGAAGATGGCCGAAGCGTCGTCGGCCAGGGCCAGGGTGAGGGAAGCGAGCAGGTAGCAGGCGGCGGCGGCGTAGCGGGTGTCACGAATCCACGGTGGCAGCAGGCGCTCGGGGTGGCGGGCGATCGAGCCGATGCGCCGCGCTAGCCTTTGCGACATCGGCTGGTGCTCCGGCACCATGGCGCAGTAGAGGGTGCCGTAGAGGTCGCGGCAGCGGCTGCACGTCCGCAGATGATGCCGCGCGGCGTGGTCGTCCGCGTCCGCATCCGGCGCCGAGCTCGGTGACTTCTCGCCGTCGTTCCAAGGTACCTCGCCGCGTTGCGCGGCTCGTCGGGTCGCACGGTAGAGGCGGTCCTCGTCGCGGCAGGTGACTTCGTGCCGCGGGATGTCACGCAGGCGTTCCCGCAGGCGGAGGCTCATCGGCCGGCGAGCTTCGGGCACCGCGGTGCCTTCGAGAATCTCCGCGAACCGCGAGCAATCGGCGCAGCGATCCCGATGGGGATCTCGCATCCCGGGCTCGAAGCGGTCGCGGAAATGGCGACAGGTGTCTTGCATGGCGGTCAGTCCTCGGCGATCGGCGAAAGGTTCAACAGGGCGGCGCCTGCTCGGCGGCGAGGGTCAGGCCGGCGGTAGTCTGAGTGAGCTGGAGACGCTCCTCGACCCGGCGCACGAGCTCGCGCCGGCCGCGATTGAGGCGTGATTTGATGGTTCCGACCGGCACCTCGAAGAAGCCGGCGATCTCTTCGTAGCTCAGCCCCTGGAAATCGCGCAGCATCAGGGCCGAGGCCAGGTTCTCGGACATCTCGGCCATGACCTGGTGGACCAGGCGGCGGCGCTCGCGGTATTGGCTGTCGCGTTGCGGATCGTCGCTGGCCGGCATGTGGCGCAGCACCTCATCGGACACGGTCTCGGCCTGCTTGCGACTGCGGTGATGGCGATAGTGGTCGATACACAGGTTGCGCGACAAACGCAGCGCCCAGGCCATGAGCGGCACGTCGCCGCGGTAGCGATCGAGGTTGCGATAGAGCTTGAGGAAGATGTCCTGGGTGAGCTCCTCGGCTTCCGCTTTGTTGCCGGTGAAGCGGTAGGCCAGGTTGTAGATGCGGTCGCCATAGAGATCGATGATCTCGTCCCAGGCCTGGGGGTCGGCCTTGGCCGCCCGGCGGGCGAGGAACAGATCGGGCGATGTCGGCGAGTCAGGGCGAGTTTTCGGCATCTCACACCCTATGACGGAACGCTGTCGGGAAAAGTTCGCTTTTGAGTGCGACTCTACATCCACCGCCTCGGTAGAGCGCTGTATGATCCTCTTCGAGCAAGCCGGACGAACCACTATGCCGCGAGGTAAATACCTCGGCGGCAGGCGAGGAGGAGACGGAATGAGTCGTACGAGATGGCAACGGGTGGCAGCGTGGATCACAGGGAGCCTCCTCTTGCCGGGGCTCCTGGCCGCCGCCGACAACAACATGAAGTACGACCGCAAGGCCGACTTCTCGAGCTATAAGACCTACGATTGGATCGAGCAGAAGAAACGGCCGGATGGCTCACCGCTGGCTGTTGGCGGCGAGATCGACACCAAGATCCGTAACGCCATCGACCGGCAGCTCGCGGCTCAGGGTTTCCAGCCGGCGATCGACGCCGAGCCGGATTTCCTGGTCTCTTTCGATGGTGCTATGGAGCAGGTGACCGATATCGAGGCCGATCGGCGACAGATCGCCTCGGGTGTCTCCTGGGTGGTGGAAGGCGATATCAACTCGTATCGCTACGGCACCCTGATCATCGGCATTCGCGACGCTGGAACAGACAAGTCGGTGTGGAGTGCCTGGACGCGACAGAAGATCAAGGGGCGGGGCAATCCCGACAAACAGGTCGACAAGGCGGTGCGCAAGCTGTTGCGAAAATTCCCGCCACCGGAGCGATGAGCGAGGCCCGTCGCCGGCCGCCGCGTTTGCGGACGTTGGTCCGCGGCTGGCGGCGCCGGTGTCCGCATTGCGGCCGGGCGCCGATCTTCGCCAAGTGGTTCACCCTCAACGAGCGCTGTGAGGTCTGCGGCCTGCGCTTCGAGAAGAGCCCGGGCGACACCTGGGCGCTGTGGATCATCGGCGACCGTGTGTTCGTCGGCTTGGTGATCATCCTGGTGTTCATCATTTTTCGCTCGAGCAGTTGGACCCTGGGCGGTGCAATCCTGCTGGTAGCTGCGGTGCCCCTGGTGTGGACCATGCCCCACCGGATGGGGGTCTGCTTGGCCTTCGACTACCTGATCCGGGCCTATTGGGGCGAGGCGTCGGACGTGCCGCCCCCGGTCGAGTGAAGAGCATCCGTCGACCGAAGGAAAACAAAAGGAGAAACAATGGTCGCGATCGATCAATTGGCTGATATCCGACGGGTTCTCGGCAAGGTCGTCTCGATAGTGGAGTCGGCAGATCTGTTCAGGATTCCGCCCGGCTTCGCCAACCACATCGCCTGGAACGCGGCGCATGTCGTGGTAACGCAGCAGATGCTGCAGTACCGGCTGAGCAACCTCGAGCCCCACGTGCCGGCTGCGTTGCTCGACAGGTACCGCAAGGGCACCCAGCCGGAGGACGGCGACGAGGCGTCTTACCGCGCGGTGATGGACTACCTCGAGCGCACACCGCAGATGCTGGCGGACGACTACGCCCAGGGGAGGTTTATGACCTTCACGCCCTACACGACGTCGGCCGGCTTCGAGCTCGCCAGCATCGAGGATGCCATCAGCTTCAACAACTTCCACGAAGGCATCCATCTCGGCTGCATCATGGCGCTGCGCAAGGCCCTGGCGGCCAGCGGCGAGGGATGAAGCCTATGGTGACGATCCGCCCGGAGGAGCCCGCCGACGCGAAGTCGGTGCATGACCTCACGGCCCGCGCCTTCGCCGCCAGTGACCTCGGCCACAACGGCGAGGCACCGCTGGTGGATCGGCTGCGCGCGGCTTGCCCCGACGCGATCTCGCGCGTTGCCGAGATCGACGGGCGTGTGGTCGGCCACATCCTGTTCACGCCGGCAGTGATCAAGAGCCCGCCTGGCGATCTGGCGGGTATGGGCCTGGCGCCGATGTCGGTCGATCCCGATCTGCAGCGCCAGGGGATCGGCTCCCGCCTGGTCGAAGCTGGCCTGGAGGTGGCGCGCCAGGCTGGCCATCCCTTCGTCATCGTGTTGGGGCATCCCGAGTTCTATCCCCGCTTCGGTTTCGAGCGCGCTTCCCGCCACGGCGTCACTTGCGAGTTCGAGGGTGTGCCGGATGAGCTGTTCCGGGTCCTCTTCTTCCAAGATCCGCCGAGTGGGCTGTCGGGGGTGGCGAAGTACCATCCTGAGTTCCGCGCCGCTTAGCCTGTGGCCTAGATCTTGGCCAACAAGCGGCTCGAACAATTCTCGCTTCTCTTCGTCCCGCACGGACGGACGTAGATAGCCTCGGACTTCAAGTCCGTGGAGGGTGGACGGCTTCCACGGGTTGAAACCCGAGGCGTTGCGCGCCGACCCCTGACGGGGTCAAGAACGCGGAAGGAAACCGTGGCAAGGGTCCTTCGTGGTCATCCCTCCGCGCAGTAGCCTCGGTTAGTCAGTGCCCTCATCGCGCTCGAGGGCGACCAGCTCTTCCTGGTTGCGCAAGAAGACCTTGCCGTCGCTGATGAGCGGTGGCACGTGATTGACCGCCCCGGGATTGACCACTTGCTGGTGGACGCGTTCCCGGTAGCCCTCGGGCGTGGCGTCGACAACACGCATCAGACCGGTGTTGTGGGCCAGGATGTAGAGACGGTCTCCGGCCAAGGTCACCTTGCCGTAATGGTTGCGGTCGCGCCACCGGAACGTGCCGTCGGCCGCGTCGACGGCGACCAGCTCGTCGCCGGTGTAGGCGTAGATGAAACCGTCCAGGTAGACGGCCGAATCGAGCATCTCTGAGCGCCAGAGCTCGGTCGCCTGCGGGATCTGGTCGGTGGGTGCGTCGGGTGCAGTCTGCGGCCGCAGCTGGTAGCTGTGGCGCCAGGTGGGCAGCATGACGTGCTCGCCGGCCACCAGAGGGTCGGCCCAGGAGTAGAACTTCTCTGCGCCGAAGCGCCAAAGGATTTTGCCGTCGGCCAGGCGAAGGCTGTAGAGCTCGCTTTTGGGCCCTCCGTCACGGATGGTGTAGCCGTGGGCGAGCGCCTGCGGAACGCCGCCGAGAGTCGCGCCCACGAGCGAGGCTCCCGTGCTGGGGCCGGCGCCTTCCACGGCCCAGACGACGGTGCCGTCGGCCGGGCGCAAAGCCACCACGCGCCCGGCGCCCGAGCCTGCGGTCTGCAGCACCAGGGAACCGTCGATCAGCCGTGGCGAAGTCCTGCAGTTTCTAGCGCCGTAGTTCGAGTTCAAATCGTGTTGCCAGAGCACTTCGCCATCGGCCGGCGAGTGGGCTCTCAGACGGCACGTCGCGCTGAGGGTGACGAGACGCCCACCCGCCACGGCCGGGGTCGAGGCGAGGCCGGTATCTCGGCCTTCGGACCGTGCCCCGAGGGGCCTGCGCCAGAGCTCTCTCCCGTCGTTCGCGTCGAGGGCGATGGTGTGCTCGTCGGTCGCGTCGGTGACGATGGTAAAGACCCGTCCGCCGTCCGCTGCGAGGCCAGCGTTGCCGGCGGATTCGATGCCGGTCGCGAGGGGGCGGCGCCACCGCTCGCGAAGGCCTCGCGTGGGCTGTCTGGATTTGCCGGCCGAGACGGCAACGGTGGGTGGGCGTCGGTCGGACGGTCGAGCCGGCCGTAGCTCGAGAGCCACCAGCTCTCGAACATTGCGGATGAAGAGCGTTCGGTCGGCGTAGCTCGGTGGTGTCACGGTGTGGTGACCCGTCTCCAGCAGCGGTGTT
Organism: Acidobacteriota bacterium; assembly: GCA_039029035.1. Classification (GTDB taxonomy): domain Bacteria; phylum Acidobacteriota; class Thermoanaerobaculia; order Multivoradales; family J023; genus JAAELT01. Next base: position 6,267 of record JBCCGX010000495.1, read on the forward strand.
TGCAAGACCTCGTCGAAGCGATCCGGTGAAGCTCTGACCAGGTGGAGTTTGCCCGAGCCGGCGCTCATCACGACCAGGTGACGGTCGACGAGGATCAGGGTGCCGTCATAGACGCGGCTGCGCCAACGCACCGAGCCGTCGTCGGCCGAGAGGCAGACCAGAAGGCTGCCGTTCATGCCGTAGAGGTGGCCGTCGTGGTAGAGCGGCGGGCTGTGCGTGTTCTGTGCCAGGCGCGGCGTCTGCCAGAGCTCTTCGACCTGCCACTCAGCGCTGATACCTTCCGCGGCAGATTGTCGGTCAACGGGCCGCAGTGCCAGCATGACGCCGCCGCTCATCAGAGGCAGGAAGAGGCGATCCTCCGGCAGCACCAGAGGCATGCGGTCGATCATGCCCTGGGGGCCGTGGTCATAGCTCCAGAGGAGGTTGCCGTCGCTCGGGTCGACGGCGTAGAGGGCGTTGCCGGAGGGCACCAGGATCTGCTCGAGACTGCCCAGAGTCGCCTTGATGGGCGAGGCATAGGAGGTTCCTTCACCGTGCCCTTCGCTCCAGACGAGCTCGCCGGTCGCGACGTCGAAGGCCGCCAGGTAAGCTTCTTCGCCGCCCACCAGAACGATCACTCGCTGGCCATCGATCAGAGGGGCGGTTGCGATGCCGTACTGGGGCACCTCGGCGCCGAGGTCGGCGACCAAATCGCGCTGCCAGCGTATCGATCCGTCGTCCGCCGCCAGCGCCATCAGGCGCCCGCTTGGCGTCAGAGCGAAGACCTTGCCGTGCGCCACCGCCGGGGTGGACGATGGCCCCGCCAGCTGACCGGGACCGCCGGGCCGCGTCGGGCCCGCGTCGGCCCGCCATCGCTCTTCGCCGGACTGCTGATCCAAGGCCACGACCGCGTCGGTCTCACCGTCGGAGGTCATGGTGTAGAGCCGCCCATCGACAATGGCAATCCCGGAGTAGCCGGCGCCGATCGGCCGCCGCCAGCGTTCGTCGACGGTCAAG
>JBCCGX010000496.1:0-7260 GCA_039029035.1 Acidobacteriota bacterium
CGTAGGCGTTGCCGAGCATGTCGGGCTCGACATCGGCATTGCGCAGGCGATGCTTCTCGAAATGAGACAAGAGCAGGTCGAGGGTCTTGTCCGGGAAGCGTTCTTGGTTGTCGAAGTTGACGTCCTGAAAGACGCCCGCCAGGCGGGGATTTGCCTCCTCGATCGCCTGGAAAGCGAGGCTCAGGTGGCGACCGAAGTCGCTTTCATGCTGACGCACGGCCGACCAGGCGGCATGGCCCGGCAGATGGAAGCGATGCTCGAGAGGATCCGCAGCACGCTCGGGGTCGCCGAGAGTCGCCAGGCGCTCTTCGAACTCCTCGTCCCACACATCACACAAGCGTTTGAAGAACAGTAGGCCGAAGATGTAGTTCTTGAAGTCCGAGCTGTCGATCTTGCCGCGTAGAATGTTGGCAGCTTGCCAAAGGTGGCTTTCCAACTGGTCCAGAGTGAGCTGGGGACCGGATCGGCGTTCCGGAGTCAGCTGCGACAGGCGATTCGAATCGGCCAGCGCATCGACGATCTCCGTCTTGTCCAATGTCGGCGGCAACTGCAGCTCGAGCTCGGCCGCGAGACCGAGTAGCTGTGGCCGAGAGAGGCGAATCAGTTGATTTCTAGCCGCTGAGCTGGTCATGGCAGGGCTTGCTCCGTACGAACGGCCACCCACCCCTTCGTTGGCCTCAGGTACACCCGTACCGTTGGCCGTTGGACTGCAAGCAGCAGCACGTGCTGCGACGAGTCTTTCATCGGAAGTTGCATCAGATGTTGCATCGACAATTCCATTGGACCTGGCGCGTCATAGATCGCGCTGAATTCGTAAAGAGCGTTTACCGCCTCATTACCGCCATTATAGGTTGGCGCCTATCAGACTGTCAACCAGAAACATCTCCGCTGAATGCCCATATTTCTACAGGATAGCAGGGAACTGAGCCGCAGGCAGGCCGAAGCGCTGGGGCGAGGTATCGATCGGCGGCGGGCTTCAGCGCAGAACGATGGGCTGGGAGAGAACCGACCCTTTCTGCGCGGCGAGCTCGAGAATGAGATCGCCGCGCAGATCCGGCAAGGCGCTGCGGTCGAGGTGGATGACGTAGTGTCCACCGATTGTCCTGGCCAGGCGGCGCACGGCCTGGGCAGCGAAGTGGAAAGTCTGGGAATAGGTGCCGCCGGTCTCGGCGGCGACATTCTGCAGGCCAACTTCGAGGGAGTGGTAGTCGGCCTGGCTGACGTCGAGAACAAAGACCGTGGCGCGGGCCGCCCGCAGGGCACGTACGGCCGGCGCGAACTCGCCGGTCATCCGCACACCGCCAACACCATAGCGCCCCAAACCCCAGCCCAGATAGACGAGATCTTTCTCGCCTGGGATACCCTGCAAGGCTTCGGCTGTGACATGCAGAGCCCTCTCGGGCGTCGCAACATCCTTGGCCGCACGGAAGTCGAAGTGCTCGTATAGGGAGACGCCGGAACTGCGCTGCGGCTGTGGAGTCCCGTAGCCGATCGCCTGCTTCAGGGTCGTAAAGGCGGTGCTGCGATCGGTGGTAAAATCCTGCCAGAGCTTGAGGTGGGAGTCGAACGAGACGATGGCGACGCGATCGTCGGGGTGCAGGGATTCGAACAGCTTCTCGACTTCCGGCAGGATTTTCAGGTGGCCTTTGACGCGGCTCGCGATGAGGTCGATCTGTAGGAACACCACCACTGAGCGCCCGACGGGCTGGTCGAGCACCTCGGTCATGGTGAGATCGCCGGCCAGCGCCAGTTGCCTCGCCTCTTCCAAGTCGGCGGCCGGGATCTCCGCTCCGGACGCATAGGATGAGGTCCATTCGAGGTCGACGATAGGCACCGCCTGTCGGCCGACGCGGGCGACGACGTCGCCGGGCTCGAGGCCGAGGATCGGTGACCCGTGGTTGTCGACGATGCGGGCCACCACCGAGAAGAGAGCGACGGTGATCTCCTCCTGGAACACGGGCTCCGCCGGCTGATTCTGGCCGTCACCGCTCGGTGCTTCGGAGGCGTCGTTAGTTGGCTCCCAAGCGGCGACCCGCCGGGCGCTGGCGGGGGGCTCGAAGACAGGCGAGCCGCTGAACGACGGATGGTGGCTCACCCGAATGACCGTTGTGGCATCGGTGCTTTGGCCGGTCTTGTTCGACCTCGCCTCGCGGCGTCGAACGACCACCTGACGGATCAGCGACGACTGACGATCGATCAGAAGCTCGGTCTCGAGAGTGCCCCTCATCCGCGACAGCGACAAGACCCAGCACGATGCGTCGCCGCAGGGTTCTGGGCCGTCGACGGCGGCACCTTCGGGGTCCGCCAGGACTTCATCGTGTCCGATGAGTAGGAGGGGAACGACCAAGGCGTCATAGCCACCGAGCATGCCACCGTGTGCCAACTCCGCGGCGAGCGACGGTACCTGGCGGTACTGGTCATAGGCGCTGCGGTAGACAAAAGTCTGCTGGCCGTCGTTCCACATCGCGTGCTCTTCGAAGTCGCCGGCTGGCGATTCGCCATGAGAGCGCCAAAGGAAGCGGCCAGCCGGATCGAGCGCGGCTTCGAAGAAGCTCAGCCTGGTGTGCTCGCCGGAGGCGTCGGTCTCGGTGTGCTCGATCTCACCCAAGTCGCCGTAGGTCTCGAGCGCTCCATAAGCGGATCGAATCTGATCGAGTAGGTCGAAAGCCCCCGGCGTTTGGGCCAGCATTGAAGTCGCCGGAGACCACGAGAGCAGCAGACCCAAGGCGATCTGGCAGGCACGGCGCATGCAGAAGAGTCTAGCAAGCCGGTTGCCTGGTGTTGAGCGGTTCGCAGAACCTTGTCGGCAACCTGTCCCACGGCAATCTCGGATAGTCTCCGCCCACGATGAAACTCTTGGCTCTTTCCACCGGACAATTGCGCCAGGCTCTGCCTATGGCGGCGGCGATTGCAGCGATGCGGTCGGCTTTCGTCGCGCTGTCAGCCGGCGACGCCCAAGCGCCGCAACGCATCGCGGTACCGGTCGAGCCGGCCGCCGGAGTCAGCTTGCTGATGGGCGCTTTCTTGCCTGCCGAAGGGCTGGCGGCCAAGGTGGTCTCGGTGTTCCCGGGCAACGCGGCACGAGGCCAGAAGGTGGTTCACGGCACGGTGTTGGTGTTGGATCCGGATACTGGCGCGCCGACGGCGCTTTGCAACGGCACTTTTCTTACTGCCTGGCGCACCGGCGCGGCGAGTGGCGCCGCGACGGATCTGCTCGCCCGTGAGGATTCGAAGATCGGTGCACTCATCGGTAGCGGCGAACAGGCGCGGACGCAGTTGCTGGCGATCACTGAAGTCAGGACCTTGGAGCGGGTGCGGATCTTCAGCCGTTCACGGGAGAACGTCGCGCGTTTCATTGCCGAGATGCAGCCGCAGGTGCAGGCCACCCTGGAGCCCGCCGCCAACTCGGCTGCGGCGATCCGCGACGCCGACATCGTCTGCACTGCCACCGACTCGCGTGAGCCGGTGCTGGATGGACGTCTCCTGAAGCGAGGGGCACACGTCAACGCGGTGGGTAGCTTCACCCTCGAGATGCGTGAAATCGATGTAGCAAGCGTCGAGCGCGCTAGAGTCTTCATCGATTGCGAAGAGGCGGCTCTGGCCGAAGCCGGGGACCTGGTGGCCGCCCTTCGGCAGGGCCGCACCGAGGTCACAGATTGGACCGAGCTGGGGCGCGTCGCTGCCCGTACGGCCGCCGGTCGTCGCGGCTCGCAAGAGATTACACTCTTCAAGTCGGTCGGCCACGCGGTGCAGGATACGGCCGCCGCGGCCCGCGCCGTGGCTGCGGCCCGTGCCGCCGGTCTGGGAACAGAGGTCGAGATCTAGAATGGCATTCCAAGCACCTGCCGACTGGCTCCGCATGACAACGATCGACGCGCACACCGCAGGTGAGCCTCTGCGCATCGTTACGGATGGATTCCCGGATGTGCCGGGGGAGACGATGCTGGCCAAGCGACGCTACGCCCGCCGTCATCTCGATCACTTGCGCAAGTTACTGATGTGGGAGCCGCGAGGCCATGCCGACATGTATGGCTGTGTGCTGACACCCCCGGTGACGCCGGACGGCGATGTCGGTGTCTTGTTCTTGCACAACGAGGGCTACAGCACGATGTGTGGGCATGGCATCATCGCTCTGGTCAAAGTCGGTCTCGAGAGCGGTCGCCTGGCAGTCGATGGGACTTCGCCGACGATCCGCATCGATACCCCCGCAGGACGGATTACCGCGACAGCGACAGTCGTCGACGGTCGGGTGCGTCGTGTTTCGTTCCGAAACGTCGCCTCGTTCCTTCTCGAGCGCGATCTACAGCTCGAGGTTCCCGGCGTCGGCAAGGTGTGCTGCGACATCGCTTTCGGCGGGGCGTTCTACGCTTACGTCGACGCCGGCTCAGTTGGCCTGGTCGTGGATCCACGGCAGCAGAGGCATCTGATCGAGGTCGGCATGCAGATCAAGCGTGCGGTCATGGCGGATTACGATGTGGCGCATCCCGCCGGTGACGAAGATCTGGGCTACCTGTACGGCACGATCTTCTACCAGCCAGGCACCGGCCAGGCCCACAGCCGCAATGTCTGCATCTTTGCCGAGGGCGAGGTCGATCGTTCGCCCACCGGTACCGGCGTCAGCGGCCGAGCGGCGATCCTACACGCCCGCGGCCAGCTGGCGACCGGCGAGACCCTGCGCATCGAGAGCCTGATCGGCAGTCACTTCGAGGTGCGGGCGGCGGCAACGACCCGGGTCGGTGAGCTTTCGGCCATCGTGCCGGAAGTGACCGGTACCGCCCACGTCACGGGGCAGCACGAGTTTCTGGTCGACCCGGACGATCCTCTGCGCGAAGGCTTCTTGTTGCGTTGAGCCGTCGACCGCTGGAACGAGCGGTATGGCTTCAAGCGCTGGTTGCAGCTCCGCTGCGCAGTTTCTCGAAGGGATCCTTCAGGATCGGCGGAATGCGGCAGGGCTTGCCGCTCGCACGCTCGACCCAGATGTGCTCGGTGGCTCCGCGGGCGAGTTTCTCGCCATCCCGATCGACTTCGTAAGCGAAGCGCAAGCCGCGGCTCTGTAGGCGATCGAGCCAACAGCTGACGCCCACCGTCTCGCCGTAGGTGGCGCCGCGTATCAGGCGTGCCTCGGCTTGGGTCACCACCAGGTAGAAGCCCAGCTCTTCGATCGCGGCATAGTGATAGCCAGTCTCCAGACACAGCCGAGTCCGGGCCTGCTCGAACCAGACCAGGTAGACCGAATGATGGACGACACCCATCTGATCAGTCTCGGCGTAGCGCACCTCGATCTCGACCCGGCTGCGGAACGGCGAAGGCGAGCCTGGGGTCCCTAGATCTCCGATGCGGCGGAGATCTCGTCCCATCCCTACCGTGCTAGAAGTCCGTTGCACTGCGCAACAGTCGACTAGCCCCCTCCTTTGAGTTTGGCTTCCGCCAGCCGTTTGTTGTTGGCCGCCTCGCGGTACCGCTTGTTGATCTTCAACGCCTTGTTGTAGTCGTCGATCGCCTTCTGGTACATCTCGGCCTGGTAGAAGCAGTTGCCGCGGTTGAAGTAGGCCGTGGCGAGCTTGGGCTCGATCTCGAGAGCCGTCGTGTAGTCGACGATGGCGCTCTCCAGATCCCCTTGTCGCTGGTAGGCGCCGGCTCGGTTGGTGTAGACGAAAGCACGGTCGGGCTGGATGCGAATCGCCGCGGTGAAGTCGGCGACTGCGTCCGGAAAGCGCTTCTTCTCGAGAAAGGTCAGGCCCCGATTGTTGTAGGCCGAGAACGATCCGGGGTCGAGCTCCAAAGCCTTGGAGAACGCCACGATGGCCGAGTCGAGCTCGCCCTTGCTGCGATGCAGACCGGCCTCGTAAAGCAGAATCGAAGCCTGCTGCTTACGGAGCTCCGGGTCGTCCGGAAGGGTCGGTGGCGGCGGCGCGACCGGTGGCGGCGTCACGACCTGGGGCGGTGGCGGTGCCGGTGCCGGCGGTGGTGCCACGGGGCGTGGCGGTGGTGGTGCCGTCTGCGGCGGCGCCGAGGGGGGCGCCGTCGGCGGCGGTGTGACCTTCTGCGGCTCAGGTGCTGGTGCAGGGGTCGGTGGCGCGGGGGCTGGTGGCGGCGTCACCTGGGGCGGCGGTGGCGGCGGTGCCACGACCGCGGGCTGCGGCGCGGGGGGTGGCGGAGCCACCGGAGGGGGTGGCGGAGCAACCGGCGGCGGGGTCGTCGGCGGTGGATCGGACGTCTCCACGGTGTAGCGACTCGGCGGCGCCTTGGCGGCTGCGACCGGTGGCGGTGGTTCGGGCGGCGGCGGCGTCACCGCTGGGGGTGGTGTCGGCGTTGCCGGCGGTGCTGCGACCGGCGGCGGTGGTGGCGGTGCCACCGGAGCCGGCGGGTCGACTGCGCGAGGCGTGGCTGGCGGCGGCGTGGCCTGCGCCATCTGAACGGGCTCGGGCTCCGAGGCCGGCTCGGGCTCGGGCGCCGGGGGCGGCGTCTCGGCGACGCGGACCGGCATCGGCTCGGGAGGCGGAGCGTTGCTCAGCGCCTGCACGGCGCCAGCGTATTGGGCGCGCTTGATCGGCGCGGACGACCGGCAGGCCGCCAGCAGACAACAGGTCGCGACCAGAAAGATGACGAACAACGCTGGATTCCGTTTGGCGCTCATCGGCTCCGGCTCCTCGCTACTTTGACTGCTGAAAGACGTCACGGCGTGTCCAGATCATAGGCTACCGGCGCGACGAAGACAACGACGAGCTGTGGCCGGCGGCTCTTTGGGGCCGGATCGCCCGCTAGCTGGGCCTCGAAGCCCGTGGTAGAGCTTGGCCTGGGTCGAAACATCCGTTGTCGCAGGCTGCTCCATGAAGCTCGCTGTTGGGACGCAGCTTCGCTAGAATCCGACGGCCATCATCGGTGTTTGGAGGAAGGCGACTTGATACCGAACGAAGATCAGCTGACAGCCATTTCCCACATGCAGCAAGGGAGCCTGGCCGAGATCCCCTTCGCGGTTCTGCTGCATGCCCTGGCGGTTCATCGCGTTTCGGCAGTGTTGGAGATCGAGCGTAAACCGCTCAAGAAGGAGATTTTTCTCGAGCAGGGCGTGCCGGTCGACTGCCGTTCCAACCTGCTGCACGAGACCCTCGGGCGTTTCATGGTGTCGCGCAACGACATCTCGGAAGAGACCTATCAAGACGCCCTGGCCAAGAGCGCCGCCCGGGGGCTCAAGTTCGGCGAGGTGCTGATCCTCGAAGGCCAGATCACCGCCTCGGAGCTCTACAAGGTTCTGCAGCA
>JBCCGX010000497.1:0-7230 GCA_039029035.1 Acidobacteriota bacterium
AGGCCGGCGTAGTCGGCCAGAAACAAGCGGCCTTCGGCGCCCGCTGCGGCCAGGGAGTCGCCCTGCATCACCGCGCCGTACATGGCCTCGGTGACCGGGAAACGGTCGTCGAGACCCTTGACCTGTTGAATGAGCACCGGGTTGGGCCCGGCGACACGCATGTAGGCGAAAACCTTGTCTTCCTGGAAGTCGCGGGCGATGCCGGGCAGGCCGATTTTGCGGAAGAGGTCGGAGTAGTCCTCCAGGCTCGTCGGCCGCTCGGGCTCGGCGGTGTGGAGCAGGGAATCCTGCAGCAGCCCCAGCAGCTCGTGCGTGCTGGTGACCCGCCGCGTGATCAGGTCCTTGAAGAGCTTGAGCTTGGTCTGATGGAAGTCGTTGCGGTCGTCGTCACGCTTGATGGCGACGTGATTGGCCAGCACCTCGAGAGCCCGCTCGCCCACCTTGGCCAGCCACTTGAACGAATATTCGTCGACGTGCGGGACTTCCTTGACCATCGCCAGCGGCGAGACATAGTTGTACTCCCACTCGTACTCTTTGCGGCAATCGGCCAGCTCACGGCTGCGTTTTTTGGGATCGGGATCGAACTGTGGCAGAAAAGAAGACATGGCGACCTCCCTGGGTGGCGGCTACGGTCAAGGCGTGACGTTTGTTCTTTTGCACTGGGTTTGGGGCACAGCAAGTTTCTCGAGCCAGCGGCGGAGGACCCGGATCAGGTGTCGAACTCGACGACCATCTTGACGGGGAAAACGCGGTCGCGTATCTCGAGCTCGCCATCGGCGCCGGGAGCTCGGCGGAGGTTCTTCTGCTTGAGCACTTCCTGCACCAGGATAGGCACCTGCTGATAGCTGACATAGCGGCCGAAGCACTCGTGCAAGCCGTGGCCGAAGTGCATGAATTGGTAAGCTGGCCGATCGATGCGGAACTCGGTCGGATCGTCGAGCTCGTGCTCGTCGAGCATCGCCGACTCGAGGGCGGCGAAGACCCGGGTGCCCTTGGGGATCTTGGTCGCCCGCATATTGCCCTTTGCGACGATGTAATCCTCAGTTGCCGTGCGAAAAAGGCCAGGGTTGACGGCGGAGAAGCGCAGCGCCTCCCAGACGTACTTGGCGACCCGCTCGGTATTGCCGGCGCGAGCCGCCTCCTGGGCTGCTGCCAGCTCTTTAGGCCGCCGGAGCAGCTCGTCGATCGCCTGGGCCGGCGCTTTGGCGCTGAGGGTGACAGTGCCGTAGACCATGATCATCAGGGTGGCGCGGATGCGGGCGTCGAACATGCCCGGCAGGTCGATATCCTGCATGGCGAGGAAGCGTTCCAGGACGTCGTCGTGCTGGCCGCGGTTCTGCTTGCGCTCGGCCATGACACCATCGATGTACTGGCGAAACTCTTTGGCCGATTCGAGCGACGGGCCGGCGATGGCGGGGTCGTTGTCGAGGTCGGTGAAGATGTAACGGAAGATCGAATCGGCCCAGTCGGCGAGCTGCTCCGGACTGGGGCCCGGGATGCCGATGTACTGGCCGATCCAGCGCGGCGGCACGTAGCGGGTGAGGCCCGAGACGACATCGAGCCGGCCGTTCGAGGCGGCGACTGCCTGCTCGGCGTGCTGCCGGATCCACGGCACGATGCGGTCGGGAATGTCTTCGCGCCGGAAGGCGACCGACATGTTGGCGACATCGCGTTGATGGCCTGGGTTGTTAGGCTGGCCGAGGGTACCTTCCGGCACGCCGCCGACCGCTTCCAGCTTTTCGGGGTAGAGGGTCTGGAAGACGTTGTCGTGTGACAACACCTCCTGCACGTCGTCGAAGCGGGTGACGAGGGCGAAGTCGCGGAACACGACGATTGGCTTGATCTTGCGCAGCAGAGCGAAGATCCTGTCGGCGTTCTCCAGCGCACAGGCCTGAATCTTGGCGATCGTGTCGCTCAGGTCCTCGCGGATGCCTTCGAAGCCCTTTTCGACCTCGTCCAGAACGTCGGAGTGGACATCCTTGGAGTCGTCGCTCAGCTTGTCGGCCAACTCGTCGCGCTTCTGTCTCAGGTAATCGATGAAAGACATACTCTTCCTTTCCCGAGCCCTCGCCCCCCGAGGCCCGAAGCAGCGATTCGAATGTAGAGACACAAGGTCTGGCTGGATGGTACCACGTCGCAGCCCAGATCCATTGGGCGTTGCAGGCTGCGGCGGCAAGGACACGAGCAGACCCGCGATGATCAACTTTCGGGCTACTTTCCGCATTCAAAGGTGGGGTCGGCGGCGCCGGCCTTTCGGCGCCTCGTGGCGTTCGGGCTGCGGGCGAGCCGGCCGCCGATACGACTGATCCGATACGGCTGATCGAGCGAGACTCCAACGGCTACTTCAACGGGCACCCGTGCACGATCTGACGACTCGCGACCGCGTCTTCCACGATCTCTACCCCGAGCTGCGCCGCCGCGCCGCCGATCTCTTTCGTCGGGAAGGCCTGCGGCATACTCTGCAGCCGACCGCTTTGGTCCATGAGGCGTACTTACGGCTGGTGGAGCAGCGTCCCCAATGGTCAGGCCGCGGGCATCTCACCGCGTTGACCATTCGCCTGATGCGCCAGATCTTGGTCGACCGGGCCCGTCACCATGCGAGGCAGAAGCGTGGCGGGGGAGCGCGGGAGGTGACCCTGGGCGAGCCCATGGCCAGGATGCTGCCGCGGTCCGCCGAGGTGCTCGACTTGGAACGGGCCTTGCGACGTCTCGCAGAGCACGATCCGGTCAAGGCAGACTTGGTGGAGCTACGGGTCTTCGGTGGCCTGACCCTGGCCGAGGCAGCCTCAGTCCTCGGCCGTTCGATCCCGACCCTGGTGCGGGATTGGCGCTCTGCCAGGGCCTGGATGGGGCGTTTCCTGCAGCGGCGGCCGGACTCAACGGAAGGATGAATCTCATGGATCACGAGCACTGGCGGCGCCTCGATCAACTCCTCGGCCGAGCTTTGGAGCTGGAGGGCGACGCCCGATCACGTTTTCTCGCCGAAGCCTGCTCCGGCGACACGGAGATGCTCGATGAGGTCGAGTCCCTGTTGCGGTTCGACGCCACGGCGGTGCCCTTGCTCGACGACCTCCAACCGTTGCCTTTGCCCGCTGCGGTCCCGCGATCGGGGGATCGGATCGGCGCCTGGCGACTGGGTCGGCGGCTCGGGGCCGGCGGCACCAGCATCGTCTTCGCCGGCCAGCGGGACGAAGCCTCCTTCGAGCAGCGGGTGGCGATCAAGGTGCTGTTCCGCAACCTGCTCGACGAGCAGGCTCTGGATCGGTTTCACCGCGAGTGCCGCATCCTGGCGCGGCTGCAGCACCCGGCGATCGCGCGCCTCTACGACGCCGGCGTGACCCGGTCCGGGCTGCCCTTTCTCGTCCTCGAGCGGGTCGATGGCTTACGGCTCGATCGCTGGGTCGAGACCGCTCCGGATCTGGAGGCCCGGCTGCAGTTGTTCGAAAAGATCTGCCGGGCGGTGGCCTTCGCTCATCGCAATCTGGTGGTGCACCGTGATCTCAAGCCCGGCAACATCCTGGTGACGACGGAGGGCGAGCCCAAGCTGCTCGACTTCGGCATTGCCCAGGTGTTGGCACAGGAAGGGGAGCCGTCGACGCGCCTGACCCGGACCGGGCATGCGCAGCCGATGACGCCTCAGTATGCGAGCCCGGAACAGCTACGGGGTGAGGACGTGACCACCGCCAGCGACGTCTACGCGTTGGGTGTGGTGTTCTTCGAGCTGCTCACCGGCGCCCCGCCCTACCGGTTGGCCAACGGTCGTATTGACGAGGCGCTGGCTCGGCTCGGCTCGGCTTCGCCACCTCTACCTAGCACCCACCTGGGCGCGAACCGGCGCGGTTCGCCGCGAGCGTCCGAGGTGCGCGGCGACCTGGACCGGATCGTGGTCACGGCCATGACCGAAGAGGTCGAGCAACGGTATCCCTCTGCCAGGGTTTTGGCCGAGGAGGTCGGTCGTTTCCGAGCCGGTCGGCCGATCGTCGCGCGTTCGCCGAGCAAGGGTTACCTGGTGCGCCGATTCGTTGCCCGGCACCGCCTCGCGGTGGCGGGGGTCGCTGCCTTCGTCCTGTTCGCAGTGGCTGCCGCGGTGGTCTTCGCGGTCCTGGCGCGGCGGTATCAACAGGCCGAGCGTTGGGCCCGCCAGCAGGCCGCCGGTTCTTTCGCTGTCGAGGAGTTCTTTATCGGTGTCATCGCCGACGCCGATCCGATCGCCCCCCAGTCACCGCCGATGATGGCTCGATAGCTCCTCGATTCCGGCGTGCGTCGGCTACAGGCCGAGCCGCCGCCGGACCTCAGAATCCGCGCTGTGCTGGCGGCGGCGATCGGTGGTACCTACCTCGAGCTCGGCGACGTCGTTGCGGCACGGCGCCATATCGAGGAGGCGGCGCGACTTCGAGCTCTGCAGCCGGTCCCCGGTCTCGAAGGACTCGATCACCTGCTGCAGAAGCTCGATGCGGCGTCACCGCCGCGGGCCGGCCCCGAAGGGTCGGTTGCTCAGGCTACGGAACAGTAGCCGAAGGAGCCAACCCAGCCTCCACCGTGTTGGGCGTGTGGACATAGTTCACCACTTCGTTCTGTTGCAGCAGCACTGCAGCCTCACGATTGGCGTTGATCCCGGTGACGTCGCTGATCGTGTTCGTTTGGAAGAAGCCATCACGGGTGTAGTGCAGGTAGATGCCACCGGCCCACTTGCCGTCGACGCTGTCGCCGATGCCACTCAGGGTGTTGTTGCGGAACTCATTGCCTTCGTTCCAATGGCCGGCGGAGGGAATGCCCTGATCGAACATCGCCGCCACCAGGCCGAAGACGTTGGGCCGCACCTCGGTCACTTTGTTACCTAGGAAGCGATTGCGCTTGGTGCCCTTGTCGGCCTCGATGCCGACCTTCCAGGCGCCGGTGGCGTCGTTGTCGCGAATCAGGTTCTCCTCGGTCGCCGGGCCGGCGATCTCGACCCCCTGGGTGAAGCCCTGGACGAAGTTGTTCTGCACGACGTTCCAGCGGATCAAGCCGTCGTAGCTTCCACCGGGAGTGAGATCCGACCACTCGGTCCAGAAGCGGATGCCGAAGAGGGCCAGGTGGGTCGGGTCGAGGGTGCTCGAGTTCTCGATCACGTTGCGCTCGGCCGGAACGCCGTCGACGCGCGTCTCCCCAGCGATGGTGGCGCCAGGGGCGAGGCCATCCTCATAGGCTTCGATCCGCAGGTGGGCGCCGCTGGTTGTACTGTCGCGCCCCAGATCCTCGATCCGCACATTATCGACGTGGACCACCGTCGAGCTGGTGATCAGGATGCCGGCATGGCCGCTGCTCTGCATCTGCTCGGTGGCGGCGCCGTCGATGCGGAAGTCACGTAGGGTGACTTCCTGACGGCCGTTGACGAAGAGCATCGGGGAGACGATGGCGTGGTTGACCACGTCGGGCTTGAGCACAGCCGGCAGAGAGCCGGCAGCGGGGCCACGGAGCAGGATCCGATCCGGCAGCAATAACGGCTGAGTCAGGAGGTAGGTTCCGCTCTCCAGGATCACTTCGCCACCCGCACCGGCGGTATCGAGAGCGCTCTGGATGGCTGTTCCGGTCAGGGTGGTGACGGTCGTCGGCGATCCGAGGTCGGCATCCTGGGCGTGGGCGAGCAGGGTCGCCGCGGGTAGGGCCTCGTCGTGCACCGTGACTTCGTCGATCAGGCCGGCGAAGAACTGGTCCGGTGCCGCGTTGACCAGGCGGGCGCCGATCGACCACTCGCTGAACGATACCGGCGAACCGAAAGTCTCGGTCGCCGGCAGGTCGAGGTTGGCCAGTCGGCCGTTGACGTAGATTCGCGTCTCGCTGCGGTCGAAGACCGCCGCCAGGTGGTACCAGGTATCCAGCGGCACCGGGCTGGCGGTGTTGAGAGTGCGCCAGCCGGTAGCGCTGGAATAGAGCTGGAACTGGTCGGGATGCAGCGCCAGGGGCTTGCGAATGCGGAAGATGTTGCGCCCGAAGGTGGCGGTCGGGACCCGCACCCAAGACTCGAGGGTGACTGCGGACGCACCGTCGAGGCTGGGGGCGCCGGCGATGCGCAGGTAGTCGTCGATGCCGTCGAACGACAGGGCGTCTGAATTGCCGCCCCCGGGCAGCGGGCGGCCGGTCGCGGTCTGCACGCCGTGCAGGGTTGCGTCGAGACCGTTACCCGAGCTGTCGGCACCGAGGTCGGCCGGATCGTCGAAAGTCCAGCGTCCGACCACGTCGGCGTCGGCCGGATTGGCCGAGACGAGGGCGATCAACAGAAGTGAACAGACCAGGGACAGGCGCCAGCGCGACGCGGCGTGGCGGTTGGATCTTGCATGCATTGATGAGACTCCTTGCTGAGGGCCGAGAGGGTGTTCGGCCGGATTCGGCGAAGGGGAAATCCCGGCGCCGCAGGGGAATGCGGCAACGCGGCCAAAAGTTGATCATCGGCATCGCTGAAAGACCTTTTACACCGGCGCGGTTGCGACGGTGGCGAGCGCGTCGTAGGGTTGGCCCTTCGATCGCGACGCCAATTGCCCAGGGAGCCCGAGATGAGCGCCACCGACGAGTTGTTGAGCCACAATCGAGCCTTTGCCGCCGACTTCGATCGCGGTGCCTTGCCGGCTGCGCCGGCCAAGAAGGTGGCGGTGGTCGCCTGTATGGACGCCCGTATGGACGTCTACCGGATCCTGGGTCTCAGCGAGGGTGACGCCCACGTGATCCGCAACGCTGGGGGGGTGGTGACCGATGACGTCATTCGCTCCCTGCTCATCTCCCAACGCCTTCTCGGCACGGAAGAAGTGATCCTGCTCCACCATACCCAGTGTGGCATGGCGACCTTCCGCGACGATGACCTCAAAGACGAGATCCAGGCCGAGACCGGACTACGCCCGCCCTTCGCGATCGAAGCTTTTCGCGAGGTCGAGGCTGCCGTACGCCAGTCGATGGCGCGTCTACAGGCCAGCGCCTTCGTGCCCCGCAAGGGCGGTATCCGAGGCTTCGTCTACGACGTGGAGAGCGGCCGGCTAGGCGAGATCACCTAAGGAGGACCGGTGCCCGGTCGTCCTTGTGGCCTGCGTCGCAGCTCCGGCGCCGGGCCACTTCCAAACCGCACGAGCCCTGGCTGAGAAGGCTTGTCTGTTGCGTTTCTCGTGCAGGCTCAAACACGCTCGCTGCGTGCTCGCTCCACAAGGACGACCTCTCGAAAGCGAGACGGTCGTTGGTGGCCGGGATCGAGTCAACCCTTGA
>JBCCGX010000498.1:0-7229 GCA_039029035.1 Acidobacteriota bacterium
GACCGTCTCCGGCGACTCAACGGCGAGCTGGCCTTGCTCTACGATGTTGCCTCGGTGGCCAGTGAATCGCTAGAGCTCGAGACGATCCTGGAGAAGTGCCTGGCACGGGTGCTGAAGACCCTTCCGGCCGACGCCGGGCTCATCCACTTGCAGGAGGCAGACGGCTCCATCCTGGCCCTCGCCGCCCAGCACGGTATTCGGCGGACGACCCTCGAACGGACTCGTGAAGCGACCCCGGGCCAAGGTCTGATCGGCAGCATCTTCCAAACCGGCCAATCGCTGGCGATTGACGACGTGCGTCGTGATTCAAGGGCCTCCTCGGTCGCCCGCAACAGCGGTATGCGCGGCTACGCCGGCGTTCCGATGCGTGCCAAGGGCCGAGTGCTGGGCGTCTTCAGCGTGCTCGGCCGCGTGCCGCATGCTTGGCAAGAAGAGGACATGGCGCTGCTTTCCTCGGTCGGCGACCAAATCGGCCTGACGATCGACCACGCTCGCCTGCAGGGCCAGGCTTCGCGGGTGGCGGTGCTGGAGGAGCGCAGCCGTCTGGCGCGCGAGCTGCACGACGCGGTGAGCCAGTCGCTCTACAGCTTGACGCTGTTCGCCGAAGCCGGCCGACGTCATCTCGCTCAGGGTGAGCTGCAGCTCGCCCAGGAGCGGTTGGAGCGCCTGGCGGAGACCTCCCAGGAGACTTTTCGCGAGATGCGCCTGCTGGTGCACGAGCTACGGCCGCACGATCTCGAAGTAGGCGGCTTGCGTGGCGCGCTCGAGCACCGTTTGGAAACGGTCGAGCGACGGACCGGTGTGGAGGTGGATCTCGACATCGATCCCGATCTATGTTTGCCCTCGAAGCTCGAGGAGGCGCTCTACCGGATCGCCCAGGAGGCGCTCAACAACGCGCAGCGCCACGCCCGAGCCGGCAAAGTGGTCGTCTCGGTCGAAGCGCGCCGAGAAGAAGTCCGACTCGAGGTGCGCGACGATGGAGTGGGCTTCGACCCGGGACGCGCCGGACGTCACGGTTTGGGACTCCTGAGCATCCGAGAGCGGGTGGATCAAATCGGTGGCACGCTGCGCGTCGACTCGCAGCCCGGCAAGGGCACAACGGTGGCAGTCAACGTCGAGCTGCCGACGGACGGCTAAGGGCACGAATCCGATGGCGTCATCGATTCGAGTGCTCCTGGTCGACGATCACGAGGTGGTGCGCGAGGGGCTACGCGCCCTGATCGGCACCGAGCCGGACCTCGAAGTGGTCGGCGAAGCGGAGGATGCCGAGCAGGCGACCCAGCTGATCGAGTCGACGCCCGCCGACGTGCTGCTGCTCGATCTGGTTCTTCCGCATAGCAATGGGTTGCAAGTGCTGGCTGCGTCGCGCCAGCGCCAGCCCGAGCTGCGAGTCTTGATCCTCACCAGCTTCTCTGAAGACGACCAGGTGCTGCGGGCGGTCGAGCTGGGAGCCCAGGGCTACATGCTCAAAGATTCGCGCGCCGACGAGCTGCTGGACGCGATTCGCCGAGTCCATCGCGGCCAGACCGTGCTCGCGCCGGCGGTTGCCGGCACCGTGGTTAGCGGCCTTTCGCGCAACGAGCCGCCCGCCCTGCCCGAGGCCTTGACCGAGCGTGAGACCGAGGTCTTGATCCTGCTCGCCGGTGGCCTCTCCAACCGCGAGATCGCCGCCGAGTTGACGATCTCCGAGCGCACGGTGCGCGCTCACGTGGGCAACGTGCTGGCCAAGCTGGATCTGTCGAATCGCACCCAGGCAGCGCTCTATGCCGTGCGCGAGGGCCTGGTGACGCCCTAGGCCATTCAGCTCGGCCCATATTGTCCTTTTGTCGTAGTCCCACCTCGGCCGTCGCGCCGATGCGGAAGATCTCCGCCAGTCGATAGCCTGGTGCCATCCCGTTGACCAACCGATGAAGGTGAGAGCCCATGAGAAGGCAACGATCTCGAAAGATGAGTTGGTGGCTGGCCCTATTGGCGCTCGCTGCGGTGCTGATGGCCATGGTGGACGAGCCCACCTCGGCGCAGGAGACCGAAGAGGGCCAAGAACAGGCGGCGGAGGCGACCGAGGAGGAGAAGGGCCTCTTTCTGGACGAGATCGTGGTCTCGGCCCAGAAGCGCGAGGAGAACCTGCAAGAGGTGCCAATCGCCATCACCGCTTTCTCCGACCTGCAGATTGAGGAAGCCGGCATCGAATCGGCCGAAGACCTGCTCGGTATGACGGCCAACATCACCATCGGCAACTCCTTCACGGTGGGCAATAGCTTCGTCACCGTGCGCGGGATCAGCCAGATCAACAACTCCGACCCGCCGGTAGCGATCGTCATCGACGGCGTCTACCAGGCCAACCAGAAGCAGCTCAACCAAGAGCTCTTCGACGTCGAGCGCATCGAGGTGCTCAAGGGGCCGCAAGGCTCGCTCTACGGCCGCAACTCCCTCGGCGGCGCGATCAACATCGTCACCCGCAAGCCGACCGCGGACCTCGGCGGCTGGATCCAGCTCGGCACCGGCTCGTCGGATGCCCTTCGCCTGGCGGGCTCGGTGAGCGGTGCCTTGGGCGAGAAGGCGCGCGGCCGGCTGGCTGCTTCGCGACGCGAGAACGACGGCCGGATCCGCAACGTCTTCCTCGACGAGCTCGCCGACCCCTACGAAGACACCACGATCCGGGCCCGGCTCGACGCCTCGCCGACCGACCAGCTGTCGCTCGACTTCCGCTTCCAGACGTCGGACACCGAAGGGGGTGCGGTGCTCTATTCACTGCTACCTACCGATGGTGGTGCGCAGCGCTTCGATATCCGCCCGGACGAGAACATCCTCGGCTTCTCCGAACGCCAGGTCGATGAATTCACCTTCAAGCTCGACTACCTGGCGAACGGCTGGTCGGTGACTTCGATCAGCGCCTTCACCGATCTGCAGGAGACCTACCGCGGCGACCTGGACTTCTCCAATCCGGTCCGCTTCCCCGCCGCCTTCCCCCTCGGCCAAGGGCAGGATCTCGACGTCTCCTACCTGAGCCAGGAGATCCGGGTGGCCTCGGCCGACGACGCCGATGTCCGCTGGCTCGGCGGGGTCTACTACCTGGAGACCGAGCGCGAGCTGACCACCATCCCGTTCTTCGACGCGGACGGCACCATCGACGGCTTCGTGCCGCTGTTTTTCATCGGCGAGGACAACGACAACACCGCCTATGCGGTCTTCGGCCAGGTGGACTTCCAGTTGGCGGACCACTGGTCGGCCAGCGTCGGCATCCGCTACGACGAAGACGAGCGCAACCAGATCGACACCATCAATGGTGGCGAGCGCTCGCGCACCTTCGACGACACCCAGCCGCGGCTGACGATCAGTTACAGCAAGAACCCCGACCTCATGGTCTATGCCTCTACGGCGCGGGGCTTCCGTTCCGGCGGATTCAACGCACCGCCGATCAACCCCGACTTCTTCCGCAAGGAAACGAGCCAGAACTTCGAGGTCGGCTTCAAGTCGACCCTGGCGGACAATCGGGTGCGGCTCAACGGCGCCGCCTACCTCAACCAGGTCGACAACTTCCAGTTCTTCCGCATCGATGTCCTCACCGCGTCGCAGATTATCGACAACATCAGCGAGGTCGAGATGACCGGCGTCGAGCTCGATCTGACGGCGCGCGTCGCCCAGGGCTTCGACCTCTTCGCCTCGGCTGGGTTCAACGATGCCTCGATCGAGGATTTCGACGGCAGCGGCCGTTTCATCGGCAACCAATCGCCCAACAACGTCAAGTCGACGATCAATCTCGGCGCCCAGTACTCGGTCGGCCTGCGCGAAGGGTGGCTCCTGGTGCTGCACGGCAACGCCGAGCTCCGTGGCAAGCAGTATTGGTTCGCCGACAACCTCGACGTCACCGACAAGGTGGAGTTCTTCAACGCCAGGGTCAGCGTCGAGAGCGAGCGCTGGAGCGTCACCGCCTGGGGCAAGAACATCACCGACGAAGAATTCTGGGCCGAGTACTTCGACGCCCTCTGGGGCGGCATTCCGTCGGGCATGGACCTGGGCCACCGAGGCCGTCGCAGCACTTTCGGGATCGATTTCAAGCTGCGCTTCTAGACAGTCTCTACGCAAGAGTCCCTGAGCACGGGCCTCCCCGCGCCTGAGCGACAGGCTGATGAATTTCCCCGGTTCGAGGAAAGGGAGATAGATGATGGCTGGACAGCGTCTGGCAGTCGACGTCGGCGGTACCTTCACCGACTTGGTTCTGCTGAACGAGGCCGATGGCTCGATTCAAGTCGAGAAGGAGCCTTCACAGATCGGCGAGATCGCCGACCATATGTTTCGCGGGCTGGAGCGCTTGGGGACCTCGCCGGCAGAGGTCGGCATGATCCTGCACGGCTCCACCGTAACCATCAACACCATTTTGCAGAGCCGCGGGGCCCGGGTCGGCATCCTCACCACCCAAGGTTTCCGCGACGTTTTGGAGCTCGGCCGCGGCAACCGGCCGGAGGTCTACAACCTGCTCTACAAGCCCCCGGTGCCCCTGGTACCGCGCTACCTGCGCTGCGAAGTGCCAGAGCGCATGAGCCACCGCGGTGAGGTGCTGACGCCGCTCGACGAAGAGGCGACCGAGAAGGCGGCCTTGGCGCTGCGTCAGCGCGGCGTCGAAGGCATCGCGATCTGCTTCTTGAACGCCTACGCCAACCCGGCCCACGAACGCCAGGCACGCGAGGTGGTGCAGAACGTCTTTCCCCAGGCCGAAGTCTCGATCGCGTCCGAGATCACCGGCGAGTGGCGCGAGTTCGAGCGCACCTCCACCGTAGCCCTCAACACCTACGTGCTGCCGCGCATGAAGTCCTACGTCGGCGGGCTCGAGGAGCGCCTCGAGCAGGCCGGCTTCCGCGGCTCGCTGAACATCATCCAGTCCACCGGCGGCATGCTCGCCGCCAGCGAGAGCCGGTCGCTGCCGATTCGCACCCTGGAATCCGGCCCGGCCGGTGGAGTGATCGGCTCGGTCGCCCTCGGGCGGCTGATCAACGAGCCCAACCTGATCACCGCCGACGTCGGTGGCACCACCTTCGATGTCGGCCTGGTGCAGGACGGTCGGCCGCTCGAGGAGTCGCAGACCACCGTCAACCGTCGGCCGGTGCTCGTGCCGACGATCGACATCGCCTCGGTTGGCGCGGGTGGCGGCAGCATCGCCTGGATCGACGATGCTGGTGGGTTCCGCGTTGGGCCGCTTTCGGCCGAGGCCGATCCCGGGCCGGTGTGCTTCGGCCGCGGCGGTCGCGAGCCGACGGTGACCGATGCCCACGTTGTGCTCGGCCGCATCAACCCGGACAACTTCCTCGGCCGGCGTATGCAACTCGATATGGAAGCCGCTCGGCAAGCGATCCAGGAGAAGATTGCAACGCCTCTGGGGCTCGAGCTCGAAGAGGCCGCCCACGGCATCACCCAACTCGCCGACACTGGCATGATCCACGCCATCCGCCGCGTGACCATCGAACGCGGCCATGACCCACGTGACCTGGCGCTGTTGTGCTACGGCGGCGGCGGCGGGCTCTTTGCGGCCCCGCTCGCGGCCGAGCTACAAATCGCGCGCGCCATCGTGCCGGTCAATCCGTCGGTGTTCTCGGCCTGGGGCATCCTCAACTCCGACTACCGCGAAGATGTGGTACTGACCCGCGTCACCGCAACCGCCGACCTGACCGCTGCTGAGCTCGAGCAACGCTTCGACGGGCTGACCGGAGCCTGCCTCGGCAAGCTCGAAAGCTCCGGCGTCGACATCAATGCGGGGGTGGTGCTCCGTTTCGCCGACATGCGCTACGATGGCCAGGAGCATACGGTGCGAGTGCCCGTGCCCGCCGCCGACGTCTTGGCCAGCGACGGTTTGCCCGCCCTGATCGAACGCTTCGAGCAGTTGCACGAGCGTACCTATGGCCACGCCTCGCCGGGTCATCCCACCGAAGTGGTCAACCTGCGAGTCGCGGTCTCCGTGGCGGTGACCAAGCCGGTGCTCTCCCAGATCGAGCCAGGCAACGGCAACCCCGAGGCGGCGCGGCGAACCAGTCGACGGGCCTACTTTCGTGAAGCCGGCGGCTGGGTCGATACCGAGATCTACGATCGCTCCGGGTTACGCGCTGGAGACCGGTTCACCGGGCCAGCGATCGTCGAAGAGTGGAGCTCGACGACCCTCGTGCCCCCCGGCCAAGCCCTGCGCGTCGACCCCTACGGCAACCTGATCATCCGCCGGGAGGAAGCAGCATGACCGGCATCGCGACCGAACAATCCGCCGCCAACAACGCCGTGAACACTGTGACGGTTGATCCCATTACCACCCAGGTGATCCGCAGCGCTCTCGTCGCAGCGGCCGATGAGATGCACGTCTCGATCGTCAAAACGGCCTACAACCCCTTGATCTACGAGATTCAGGACTTCGCCGTAGCGCTCTTGACTCCGCGCGGTGAAATGTTGGCCCAGGGCGCCACCCTGCCGATCTTCCTGCCCTGCCTGTCGCTGACTATCCGCAGTGGCGTCGAACGCATCGGCATCGACAATTTCAAACCCGGCGACGTGATCATCGCCAATGATCCTTACTCCACCGGCACCCACATCTCAGACACTTCGATCTACATGCCGATTTTCCATGACGGCGAGTTGCAAGCTTTTGCCGGCAGCACCGCCCACTGGGCCGACATCGGCGGCAAGGTGCCGGGCGGCTGGTGCCCGGACTCGGTCGACGTCATCCAGGAAGGCATGCTCTTCCCCCACCTCAAGCTGTTCGAGGGGGGCGAGATCAATCAGCAACTGGCGGACTTCATCGACGCCAACAACCGCTTCCCCGACGTCGTGCGCGGTGACCTGGCGGCCCAGATCGCTGCCGCCAAGACCGGCGTCAGCCGCTACGTGGCGCTGTGCGAGAAGTACGGTGCCGGCACCGTGACCCAGGCGATGCGCACCGTCTTCGATCAGAGCGAGGCCCATGTGCGGCGCCTAGTCCGCGACATGCCGGACGGCGAATGGTCGGCCGAGACCCTGATGGACCACGACGGCGTCGAAGTCGACCAACGGCGCAAGATCCGCCTGACGGTACGGATCGAGGGCGACGGCGTGGCGATCGATTTCACCGGCACCGACGAGACCGCCTCAGGTCCGATCAACATCCCGCTCACCGGTGCGCGCGCCTGCGCCGAGATCGCCTTCAAGTCGGTGACCGTGCCCCACGAACCGGCCAACGAGGGCCACAGCCGGCCCCTCACCGTGACCTCGCCAGA
>JBCCGX010000499.1:0-7212 GCA_039029035.1 Acidobacteriota bacterium
CTCGATTGCCAGGGGGTGGCGGTTGGCTACCGGTGTGCCGACGATGACCGTCTCGGCGCCGGTGGAGCGGCGCAAAAGGGTCTGATAGACCGCCAGGAGGGTCATGAAGAGGGTCGCGCCCTCGTGTCGACCGAGCTCGACGAGAGCCGTTGCAGTGTCGGCGGATGTCCGCCGCCGGGCGTGGCCGACGCGCGATGGCTCAGCCTGCGCGCGCGGGATATCCAGGGCCATCCTCGCTGGCGGCATCGTCGAGCTCAAGGCCTGGCGCCAGTAGTCGAGCTCCGCTTGCAAGGCGTCGCCGCTCAGACGTTGGCGCTGCCAGGCGGCGTAGTCGGCGTATTGCACCGGTAGTGCCGTCAGGGGCTTGGTTGATGCAGGGTCGAGGCCCGTCCGGTAGAAGGCTGCGACTTCGCTCAGTAGGATGGGCAATGACCAGCCGTCGAAGACGATGTGGTGGATCGACAGCAGCAGGGCGTGTTGGTCGTCCGCCTGGCGCAGCAGGAGGGTGCGGACCAGGGGGCCGCGGACCAGGTCGAAAGGTCGTTGCTCGTCTTCGAAGGTCAGGCGCTCGACTTGGCGGGCCCGGTCCGACGGCTCGAGGTGGGCGAGATCCACCCACGGCATCGGATGTTCGGCCGGCGGCGTGATGACTTGCACCGGCTCGTCGCCCGCCAAGGCGAAGGTCGTCCGCAGGACCTCGTGGCGCGCGACGAGCTCCTGGAAAGCTCGTTGCAAGTGGGCCACGTCGAGCTGGCCTTCGAGGCCCAGAGGGAAAGTCGAGTTGTAGGTCAGGCTACCGGGAGCCAGCTGGTCGAGGAACCATAAACGCGCCTGGGCGAAGGACAGCGGTAGGGGCGTCGCGCGATCGACCGGCTCGAGCGGCAAGCTCGGCGCCGCCGAGTCCGGGCCGCTGCGTAGCCCGCGGTCGATCGCTTCGGCCAGCAGGCCGACGGTGGGATTCTCGAAGAGGTCGCGCGGACCGAGGTCGGTGTCGAAGACCGCACTCGCCCGTGAGGTCACACGCGTGGCGAGCAGCGAGTGGCCGCCGAGGTCGAAGAAGTTGTCGTTCGGGCCCAGGGTGTCTCGCTGCGGTGTGTCGCGCTTCGGTTTGCTACGCTGCAGTACGTCGCTCCAGATCCCCAGCAGGATCTCCTCGGTCGGTGTCCGCGGCGCGGTGGACGCCTCCTCTCGGTCTTCCGGCTCCAAGGTCACGGGCCGACGCTCGAGGGCGCCGCGATCGACCTTGCCGGACGAGTTGAGGGGCAAGGCCTCCAACCACTGGAACAGGGCTGGCACCATGTAGGCGGGCAGGCTATCGAGGAGGTCTCGGCGCAGGGTCTCCGTCGGCGGTGGGTCGTCCGAGGTCCCTTCCAACCAGGCCACCAGCAGACGGTCGGCCGGATCGGACCGATCCGTCGTGTCCTCACTCGTTGGGGAGTGCACTGTGATCACCGCGTTGCCAATCGCTGGGTGGGCGATCAGGGCGGCTTCGATCTCCCCCGGTTCGATGCGCTGGCCGCGCAGCTTGATCTGGAGATCGCGGCGCCGCAGAAAGACCCAGCGGCCGTCGGGCAGGCTGCGCACCAGATCGCCGCTACGGTAGAGGCGCCCGCCCGGCTCGTCACCGTGGGCGTTGGGCACAAACGCGGCAGCGGTCTTGCGGGGATCGGCCAGATAACCTCTGGCAAGGCAGACGCCGCCGATGAATAGCTCGCCGGGCACACCGACCGGCGACGGCCGGAGCCGTGGATCGAAGCCGTAGGCCTTGGTGTTGGCCAGCGGTCGGCCGATGGCCAGGCTACCGTGCGGAGTGACGGCGGGATGCTGCGGCTCGCCGGCCAGCGACTCGGGCCGCAGTCGCTCACAGGTCATCAGGACGCAGGCTTCGGTGGGTCCGTAACCGTTGATCAGCTCGATGCCCTTAAGCGGCGAAGTGGCGAAGCGCTCGGCGAGCTCCAGGGTCAAGGTTTCGCCGCCGCAGAACATCCGTCGTAGACCGGCGGCCCGCGCTACCTCCGGGTCCTGCAGGATCAGGCTGGCCATGGTGGGGACGAGGATTAGGGTGTCGATGCGGCGCTCGGCGATCTCGCGTACGACGACGGCGGCATCGTGGGCGCTGTCCGGGCCCCCGAGCACCAAGCGGCCACCGCTGGCGAGGGGCAGGAGCATCTCGAACACGGAGGGATCGAAGCCGATCGGGATGCGATGCAAGGTGCGGTCGCGCGGCGTCAGGCCGAGCGCGTCGATGGCCCAGCACAGGAGGTTCGACAAGGTGCCGTGGGAGATCATGACGCCCTTCGGTAGCCCGGTAGAGCCCGAGGTGTAGAGCACGTAGGCCAACTGCTCGGGTGACGCAGCGGATCGTCGCGCGAGGGCCGCCCGATCGATCGGGCCAGCGCTCTCCGTTTCGGTGCTGTGCGTTTCGTTGGCCTGCAGCGTCGTCGGATCGACCCATCGGATACTCGCCTCCGCCGGCGTGCTTTCGGCGCTCAGCCAGCAGACCGCGCCGCTGTCCTCGAGTAGGACGCGGCGACGCTCCGCCGGTAGGCCCGGCTCGATGGGGACATAAACCCCTCCCGCCTCGAGCACCGCCAGGACCGCGATGATGCGCTCCGGCACACACTCCAGGCACAGCCCTACGCGATCCTCGATGCCGACGCCATGTTGCGCGAGCTGGCGCGCCAGACGATGGCTCTGGCACCGCAGCGCCTCGTAGGTCAGGTGCTCGTCGCCGGACTGAACCGCCACCGCCTCGGGCCGGATTCGCGCCTGCCGCTCGAACATCCGATGGGCCGCGACCTCGGCTTCCGGGTACTGCACGGCGGAGTCGTTCCACTCGCTCACCAGCTGGCGCTGTGCGGCCGGTTCGAGCAGAGGGAGGTCATCGACCGGCGTGGAGGGGTCATGCACCGCCACGGTGAGGATCTGGGCGAGGTGATCCAGCCAGCGCCGGATCGTGGTGGCATCGAACAGATCAGAGCGGTACTCGGCGATGCCGCTGGCGCCGGTTGCGGTGACCTCGGCCGTCGAGGCAGCGGAGCGCGGGTCGAACAAGCCGCCCTCTTCGAGCAGCAAGGAAAAGTCGTATTTGGCGACACCCAGGTCGTGGGCCGACAGCTCGACCTCCAGCCCCGCCAGCCGCGGTTGAAAGGAGGTCGCGTTCTGCAGTCCCAGAGAGACTTGAAAGAGAGGCGTGTGGTGCAGGTTCCGCGTCGGCTGCAGGGCCTCGACCAGCTTCTCGAAGGGGAGCTGCTGGTGGGCGTAGGCTTCGAGAGTCGTGTGGCGAATCTGGCGCAACAGCTGGTCGAAGGTCGAGTCGGTGCCGACTTCGTTGCGCAGCACCAGGGTGTTGACGAAGAAGCCGATCATCGATTCCGTCGCTTCGTCGGTACGATTGGCGATCGGCGTGCCGATCACCACGTCGCGCTGGGCGCTGAGCCGAGCCAGCAGCACGTCGAAGGCCGCCAGTAGGGTCATGAACAGGGTGACCCCTTGGCGTCGCGAGAGCTCCACCAGGGCACTGTGCAGCGGCGCCGGCAGGCGCAGAGCGAGCCAATCACCCCGGGCCTGGTCCTGGGGGCCGCGCGGCCGGTCGGTCGGTAGCTCGAGCAGATCCGGCGCACCGGCCAGGCGCTGGCGCCAGTAGTCGATCTCCTGGGTCTGGCGGGATTCGTCGAGCCAGGCGCGCTGCCAGAGGGCGAAGTCGGCATATTGCACCGCCGGCTCGGGCAGTGCCGGGGCGCGCCCTGCCGAGAAGGCGGCGTAGAGTGCCTCCAGCTCGTGGCACAGGATCCCGGTCGACCAGCCGTCGAAGACGATGTGGTGGAAGCCCGAGAACAGCGCGTAGCTCTCGGCACCCGAGCGCACCAGCCAGCGGCGCCACAGGGGACCTTGCTCCAGGTTGAACGGGCGGCGGGCGGCGTGTCGCAGGTGGCGGCGTGTCGCCTCGGCCGCGTCGGCCGGGCGCAGATGGGTGAGATCGATCTGGGGCAGAGGCCGGGGCGTCCAGGGCCGAATGCGTTGGGCCAAGGGCTGGTCGGCGGCGGCAAAGACTGTGCGCAGAGCCTCGTGACGGCGCTCGATCGCTTGTAGAGCCGCCTGCAAGGCGCCGACTGCCAGCGGGCCGCGCAGGCTGAGGAGCATCGGCACGTTGTAGATCGGGCTCTCCGGCTGCCACTGGTAGAGGAACCACAGGCGCTCCTGGGCGAAGGAGGGGGGAACGAGGTCGTGTTCCGAGGTGGGGCGCGGTCGCAGCGGCGGAAGCTCGGGCCGCGCGGTCATCGCCTGCTCCGCCAGTAGAGCTTCGATCCGTCGCGCCAGGGTGGCGACCGTCGGGTGCTCGAAGAGAGCGGTGACCGGTAGCTCGATGCCCAAGGTGGTGCGCAGGCGTGAGATCAAACGGGTGGCGAGCAGGGAATGGCCGCCCAGGTGAAAGAAGTCGTCGTCCGGCCCGACCTCGTCCAGCGCTAGTAGCTGGCGCCAGATGCCGGCCAGTTGCTCCTCGAGGGGTGTTGCGGTGGCTCCGGCCCCATCGTGCTGGCGGCGAGGGAGGCGATCGGCGAGACGAAACCCGCCGCTCTCGACCCGAGCGTCGTCTCGGGCGAGGTGCTCGAGCGCGCCATCGTGCCGGGTGCGGGCCGAGGCGTCGGCGGCTTCGGACGCGGGGTGCAGCTGGCCGACGACGCCGATTGGCGCGGTTTGCCCCCAAGCGTCGACCACCCAGGCGTCGTCGTGCCATTCGGTCCGCAGCTGCTGGCGCTGGGCGGCGGACAAGAGAGGCAGCTGGGACAGGCTGCGGCGTGGCTCGTCCACGGCACCGTCCAGCAGCTCGACGAAGTGCGCCAGCCAACGATCGATCGTCGTGGCCTCGAAGAGATCGGTGTTGTACTCCACCGATCCGATCAGCCCGTCGCCTGATGCGGTGAGCTCGAGGCCGAAATCGAAACGGCTGGCGCCGATCGGCAAGAGCCGGTAATCGAGCTCCAGGTCGGTCGGTTGCACGGGCTCCATCGGCGCGGTCTGCAGCACCAGCAGTGCCTGCACCAAGGGTGCAACGCTCAGATCGCGCTCCGGTCGCAGGGCTTCGATCAGCTTGGCAAAGGGTACGTCCTGATGGGCGAAGGCGGCCAGGGCCTCGCGGCGGGTCGCGTCGACAATGGCGTTGAACGACGGATCGTTGAACAGCTCGGCGCGCAGCGGCAGGGTGTTGACGAAGAAACCGATCAATGGCTCGATCACCTGCCGGCTGCGGTTGGCCACTCCGGTGGCGATGATCAGATCGCGCTGGCCGGTCAAGCGCGCCATGAGCGCCATGAAGCCGGCCATCGCCACCATGAAGAGGGTGCCGCCGCGCTGCCCCGCGAGGTCTTCGAGCCGGGACTTGAGCGCCGCCGGGACCTCGAAGGTTCGGATGGCGCCGCGGTAGCGTTGCACCGCTGGCCGCGGCCGATCCGTTGGCAGACGCAGGAGGCCCGAGGCGCCGGCCAGTCGATCGCGCCAGTAGCTGAGCTCGGCTTCGAGGGTGTCACCCTGCAGCCAGGCCTGCTGCCACTTGGCGAAGTCCGCCGGCTGGACCGGCAGATGTGCCAGGACGGCCGTCTTACCCAGCACGGCGGCGTCGTAGAGCGCTGCCAGCTCGCGGAAGAAGATGCCCTGGGACCAGCCGTCGAAGACGATGTGGTGGAGGTTGCAGAGCAGCAGATGCCTAGTGGGATCGAGCCGCAGCAACAGCTTGCGCCACAGCGGACCCCGGGCGAGGTCGAAGGGGCGCCGTGCTTCGCGCTGCAGCAGGGCTTCCGCCTCGGTGCGGCCGGCGTCACCAAGGGCCGAGAGGTCGACCATCGGGAGGCGATCCAGGGCGGACGACGGTGGAGCGATGACCTGTATCGGACCGGCTTCGGAGTCCTGGAATGTCGTGCGTAGCGCTTCGTGACGGCGGGCGATCTCGCCCAGGGCCGGCACCAGAGCAGCGACCCGTAAGTGGCCGCTGAAGCGCAGCACCAGGGGCACACTGTAGGCCAGGTTGCCGGGCAGCCAGCGTTCCAAAAACCACAGACGCTGTTGCGCGAAAGAGGCTGGCGGGGGGGTGTCGATGTCGGATCGCGGTACCAGATCCGGCTCGACGGTCGAGGGATCCGAGGCCTGCAGCGTTGTCAGGAGGCGAGCCAGCTCGGCGACGGTCGTGACCTCCATGACCTGGCGGATGGTGATCTCCGCCCGCAGCTGGCTACGGATCCGTGACACGACTTGAGTGGCGCGGAGCGAATGGCCGCCGAGAGCGAGGAAATCGTCATGGATGCCGACCCGCTGGCGTCCCAGGACGTCGGCCCAGATGGCCGCCAGCTGTTCTTCGAGGGGCGTGCGGGGTTGGCCATTGCCGTCGAAGGTCTCGGCGCCGGTCGGCGCGGTCTCCAGCCGGGCCAGGGCGGTGCGGTCGATCTTGCCGTTCTGAGTCAACGGCAGGCGGTCGAGGAAGACGAAGCTCGCCGGCACCATGTACTCCGGCAGGCGCTGGCCGAGGAACGCCCGCAGCTCGTCGGTCTCGAGGCGGGCGGCGGGGGCCTGGGTCGGTTGGTTGGCGAAGGTCGCCACCGAGGCTTGCGGGTCCGCGGTCGGCATCGGTAGCCAGGCGCTGATCGGGATCGTCGGGTCGCCTTCCTGAGATCGCAGCACCGCGCTCAGGCGGCCGTCCGCCCTCGGATCCGCCCAACCGAGCTCGATCTCGAAACCCATCTGCGTCGCCAGATCGCATAGTGCTTGGGGGTCGACCGCGGTGGCGACGGTGGGATCGCTGGCCACCGCCTGGCGCAGCTGGCCGGCGGTCGCTGGCGCCTCGTCACTCGCCAGCAGGTGGGTGGCGGCAGCGGCGCGCGCCACCCGGGCGTTGGGAATCGCTTGTAGGCCGAGGGGGTCTGTCGTCTCGGCGGCAGCCGCGAGCCGCTGGTGCAGGGCGTCCAAGGTCAGGCCGTCGTCGCGCCAGTCGAGCCAGGGAATCTCGGGCGGCGGTACCGCCTCGCCGACGCGCAGGACGACCTGATAGCGGAAGCCGGTGAGCTCATTGTGGGCCTGACCGCGCTTGGGGTGGATCTCCACCCGCCCGAGTCGCGGCAGCTCCTGCGCCAGGGCAGCGAAGAAGGCGGGATCGATCACCAGCTCGTTCTCGATCCGCCCACGACCGACAATGCGTCGCCGCAACTCGGCGGTGGCCAGATC
>JBCCGX010000500.1:0-7181 GCA_039029035.1 Acidobacteriota bacterium
CCACCAACGCTCGACGTCGCTCAGATACCACGGGCTGAGGGGATTCTTCTCCGGGCCACCGCCCTCGGCGAAGCTCGCCGACGCACCCACCAGGAAGCCGAGCACTGTCATCCCGAGTACCGCCGTCCCGAGACCTGTCGTTCCGAGACCTGTCGTCCATCGCATCACCTTCGTCTCCTTTCGACCCGCCACGGCGGCCAGTCGCCGTGTCGATGGGCCGAGAGTAGAGAGGAGCGTGTGGAAGGAGCGTGGGAGGGTCGTGGAAGATTCGTGAAACGGCTCGGTGACCGATCGGCCGCCACAGAAACTCTCTTGCGTCAGGCGGCTTCTCCCGGGCTCACGTCCCTGCCTAATCCAAGTGGAAGAACGCTCCGAGCAGGCTCTTGATCTCAATGAAGTTGGCGCGCCGGAATTCGTCGCGATAAGCCTCTGCGAAGCGCCGGCCGATCGCTTGCCGACTGCTGTCGTCGAGCTCGGCGAAAGTGCGACCGGCGAGCCAGCTGTCGACGGCGCGCTGGGCCGAGGCGCTGCGACCGGACCACCAGGTCTGGAGGTAGAGGCGCGCATCGTAGAAGGCGTAGACCGGCACCCGCTTGGCGCTGCCGCGGTGGAGGAAGGCGTCGATGAGGGGCGGGTCTTGGTCGCGCTGGAAGACTCTGAGGTCCCAACCTTCGAGCTCTTCGACCAGGCGCGCCCAGGTGGGCAGAGTGTGGAAGACGTCGGGGCACCAGTCTTCACCGATGGCCACGACGGTGAGCGGTGGCAGGCGACGGAAGAAATCGAGATCCTCTCCGGTGAAGGCCGGATCGGCGTAGACCTCGTCGAAGATCTCGGCGTTCTTCGTCAGCTGTGCTCGGTACTCGGCGTAGGTCGATCCCTGGTTGAGGGTTTCTCGATCGATCGGATTCATGGCGTGCTCCTGGCGGAAGGTCGATGAAGGCTCTCAAGTTATAGTCGAAGACAGCTTCAGAGTCGAAGACAGTGAAGAAACCGAGTCGACACCCATGGATCGCAACCAGCTCACCTACTCCATTCGCCTCGCCGAGCCGCAGGAGCTACCGCAACTGCCGGAGATCGAGCGCCGCGCCGGGCAGCGATTCGCCGCAATCGACGCGTTGCGCGGCATGCCGGAGGATGTTTCACCGATGGCTGAGCTCGAGCAGGCCTGGAAGGCCGGGCGGGTTTGGGTCGCGGTGCTGGCTTCCGGGTCCATCGTCGGCTTCGCCTACGCGGCGGTGATCGATGGCTTCTGCCATCTCGAAGAGCTCGATGTGCTGCCCGAGCACGGCCGCCGTGGCCTCGGCGCGGCGTTGGTGGACGTAGTGCGCCGGCACGCTGGCGAGGCCGGTCTGGACGGCGTGACCCTGACTACCTTCCGCGACGTGCCCTGGAACGCCCCGTTTTACCGCCGTCTCGGGTTTCGTACACTCGATCCACAGACCCTGCCGCCAGGCCTGGCTGCGGCGTTTGCTGATGAAGCTCGGCGAGGCTTGCCCACGGAGCTAAGGGTCGTTATGTTCTCGAACGCAAGCGGCTGAGAGCCTCGAGAAGGCCAGCCGGGGTGCCTGCCTACGGACCGGTCACTCCTCGCAGCGCAGCGCTTCTGGCAGCTTGGAGATACGGTCGAGCTCGCGGTCGGGGATCCGCGCCAGGAAGTCGGTCTGGCGGTAGCTCGCCTCGATCAGCTGTCGATTACGCTCCTGGCGGTAGATCTCGAGCCGCGAGCCGACCTCACCGCCGATTCGGGTCTGGAGATCGAGCATCCGGGCCGGGGCGTGGCAAGAGAAGTCGAGATCGGCCAGGGACAGGGTTTTGATCTGGCGATGGCGGTGGGTGCGGAAGTGGAGGCGCAGGGCGTCGGCCTCGTAGACGATGCTCCATTGGGTGGAGGGCCCTTGAGCGACCGCATCGAGAGTGTCGAAGGCATAGCGCACCAGGGTCTCCGGATCGGTCCCCTGCGGCGCCTCGCGCACGCGGCGACTGGCACGGGCAAAACGATTGCCAGAGCTACGATAGGTTGGGACGGGCCGGTCCTCGTCGTCGAGCCACTGCAGGTAGAGCAGCGAGCTGTCATAGATGCTGTTGGTCAGAACAGCGACCGGCAGAGCGTCGCCGGTGTGCACGAGCAGCCGGTGGTCGATGAACTCGATGGTGGCGACTTCGCCGTGCCGGTCGGCGACCAGGAAGTGTAGGGGTGATGCTCGGCCGATACGGATCTCGGCATCACTGGCGATCACATCGGCCACCGACGCGGCGGTATCCAGCTGGTACTGGATCCACTGCAAAGCACCCACAGCCGGGCGTTCGTCGGGCCGCGGGTAGAGGGCGGCGTCGAGCCACATCAACTCGATCACCAGGCCAGCTTCGTTGATCCCTCCGGAAGGAAACTCGCGACCATATTGGTTGAACGTCACGCTGCCGTAGCGGGCGCGCCAACGGGCCGGTGTCTCCGGGGGGACAACGTCGGCGACCCGCGCGACGTTGCGCGGGTTGACGATCAGCAGCCCTTCGCCGACATTCCAATCGTAATTCTTGCCGAAGACGACGTGCTCACCGTCGCGCAGGCAGAAGGTCGAGCAGGCTTGGGACGGCACAGGGTACGAAACCACGGCGATGGCGATCGCCAGCCCAAGCGATCGCAGCCCACGGAGCGGCCGAACGGACTTGTCGATCGTTTGCATGGGGACAGATACGGTAGGGAACGGAAGCTTGTTGCAGCGTGCCGACGTCACAGCCTCGCTGAGCGAGCGGCTCGCCGTTTTCGGATAACGTACCGGCATGCCACGCTTCACCGCCCTCGTCGATCGCCTGCCTGCCGAGCTCCCCTTCACCGCACCCGAGCGCATGGAGCTCGAGCGCGGGAGCCCTCTGGAGCTCCGCATGGGCGCCAACGAAAGCCCCTTCGGTCTCGCCGACGGTGTGCGCGAAGCCATGGCAGCCGCCGCCGAGCAGATCGCCTGGTATGGCGATCCCGAAAGCCTCGAGCTGCGCGACGAGATCGCCCGCCGCCACCACCTGCGGCCTGAGAATGTCTCGGTGGGCGCCGGGATCGACGACCTGCTGGGGCTGGCGGTGCGAGTCCTGCTCGAGGCGGGCGAGGTGGGTGTCTGTGCCGCCGGCACTTATCCGATGTTTCCTTTCCACGTCGCCGGCTACGGTGGGCAGCTGGTCACGGTGCCCTACCGCAACGACCTTATCGACCTAGGGGGCCTGGCCGCTGCAGCCAAGCAACAACGCGCCCGCCTCGCCTACCTGGCCAACCCGGACAACCCCTCCGGTAGCTCGATACCGATGGACACTGCGGCAGCCTTTCTCGACGCCCTGCCGCCGGATACTGTGCTGCTCCTCGACCAGGCCTATACCGAGCTGGCGCCGCCATACGCCGCGCGGATCCTCAACGTAGAAGACGGTCGCGTGATCCACTTCCGCACTTTCTCCAAGGCCTACGGTATGGCCGGAGCGCGGATCGGCTATGCCCTGGCATCGCCTGCAATCATCGCCGCTTTCGACAAAGTGCGGGCGCACTTCGGGGTCAACCGAGTGGCCCAGGCCGGCGCCCTGGCCTCCCTGCGTGACGACGGCTTCCTCGAACGGGTGCGGGCCGAGAATGCCGCTGGCCTGGCCGACTATGCGGCGATAGCCGGCGAAGTCGGCCTTGAGACCCTGCCTTCGGCGACCAACTTTGCTCTCTTCGACTTTGCTACCGCAGAACGCGCCGTCGCCACGCTCGACGCCCTCGGCGAGCGCGGCGTCTTCGTCCGCAAGCCGCCGGTGCCGCCCCTCGATCGGTGTGTGCGGGTCAGCGTCGGCACGCCGGAGGAACGGCGCCGCCTCGGCGAGATTCTGCGCCAGCTGCACTCGGACGGTGTCTTCTGAGGCCCGATCCGAGTCTCTCGTGACCCGGCCATGCCACTACGCTTGATCATCCGCCTAGGCGAGCGCAGCCGTAAGGTGGCGCTGCAGCCGGGTGAGCATCAGGTCGGCTCCGACCCGGGCAGCACTATCCGGCTCACCCATCCCACGGTGTCGCGCCGCCATGCCCTGATCCGGGTTTCTGCTGAGGGCGCCTGGGTGGAGGATCTGGCCTCTAGCAACGGTACCCAGCTCGATTCCCGACGGCTCACCAGCTCGGCTGCCATCGAGCCCGGGAGCCGCCTGGCCTTCGGTAGCGTCCAGGCGACGGTCGAGGAGGTGCGCGAGGGGGATCTCAAGCCGGCCAAGGCGTTGGGGGGGATCCCCCGAGAGACACAGCGCCCAGTACCGGAGCCGGTCATCGAGCCGCCGCCCCTGGCGCGGGCGCGCACGACGATCTCTTCGAGCGCCCTGGAAAGCTTCACCCTGCAGCACTTGCCGGGCCTGCTCGAGCAGCTCTGGCACGGTGCCGCAGGCATCGAGCTGGCGCAAACCCTCGGCGCAGTGCTCTACCGCAACTTCCCCTGCCTGCGGGTAGAGCTGAGCCACGGCCACGACCGACGACGGGTGATCTGGTTCACCGCCCGCTCCTCCGAGCCACGGCCGGACAGCGTCGCCACGGTGGAGCGCTCCCAGGGCGAGCTCACCCTGAGCGCCGACTTCTTTCCCGCGTCCCTAGCCGACGCCTACACGCCGATCGTCACCGTCGGCCTCTATCTCGTCGCCCTGGCGGCCCACCGCTCGCCGGCCCGTACCGCTGCCCCAGCACCTCGGCCGCCGGCGCCGCCGCCGTTGCCGGCACCGCCAACGGTGGAGCCTGCCCTGCTCGAGATCTACACCCAGGCCGCCCAGGTCGCCCTGGGCGAGGTCGGGGTACTGATCCGCGGTGAGTCTGGTACCGGCAAGGAGGTCTTGGCGCGCTACGTCCACGCCGCCTCGGGGCGGCCGAGCGACAAGCTGGTCGCCCTCAACTGCGCCGCTTTGCCACGCGATCTCTTGGAGCTCGAGCTGTTCGGTATCGAGCGCGCCGTGGCGACCGGGGTCGATCCGCGGCCGGGTAAGTTCGAGCTCGCCGATGGCGGCACGCTGTTCCTCGATGAGATCGGCGACATGGCCCTGGAGACCCAGGCCAAGATCTTGCGTGTGCTGCAGGAGCGCGAGGTCTACCGCCTGGGTGGCAAGCAGCCGCAGCCCGCCCGAGTCCGGGTGCTGGCGGCGACCAATCGCGATGTCGACGCGATGGTCGAGGCCGGTACGTTTCGCTCGGATCTCTACCATCGGATCGCCGGTTGGGTGGTCGAGCTGCCGGCGCTACGCCGGCGCATGGGCGACCTGCCCAATCTGGCAGCGCACTTCCTGGCCCGTGAGGCCGAGGCCCGCGGGGTCGAGATCGCCGGCATCTCCCAGGCGGCGATGGCCGCCCTCGAGTCCTATGCTTGGCCGGGCAACATTCGCGAGCTGCAGAGCGAGATCGCCCGTGCGTCGCTCTTCCTGACCGATGGCGATTTGCTCGAGAGCAGCAATCTGCGGCCGGTGCTCACCGCCGGCCTCGAGCGCCGTCGCGAGACCTTGCGCGACACCCTGGAGAGGGTCGAGCGCCAAGCGATCGAGCGCGCCCTCGCCGCCTGCGCCGGCGATGCCACCGCCGCCGCCGATCGTCTGGGAGTCGGCCGCTCGACCCTTTATCGACGGATGAAAGCCCTCGGTATTGGCGACACGGCAGAGCGCTGAGCTGCAAGCGCGGTCCTTTGGACCGGGCCTTTCGGTTCGGAGCTCGGCCTTACGGCGTTAGGAGTGTGGCGCGGAGCAGTCTCTCGACGGCCTGGACGTCGCGTAGCGCCTGGAAATCAGGCCTGTTCTCGGTCTGTCCGACGTAGAACGCCAGGTCGCCGGAGCCGTCGCGTCGCTGGTGGCGTTCGAGGCGATCGAGGAACTCCGGCGGGAAGGAGACGGTTTCCGCCGGATAGGCAGCCCGAACGGTGAGCGCTCGCCGATCCGTGATCAGGTAAGCGGTGTGGCGCGCTGGGCGCAGGCGGCCCACCCGCCGGGAGGCGGTCGGCTGCCCGATCCAGACGACGCGCTCGCCGTGCTGCAACTCGGCTTGCACGCGGGCTCGTAGAGGGTCGGGCAGCGAGGCGAGGCGGTGCGTCGGCAGGGGAGAGCGAGGATCGGCCTTGGCGGCGCTCGCCTCTGCTTGCTTCTCGTCGCCGCGAGCCAGCCGGCGCACCACCGACTCGACCCGCCGGACGTCGCGGATCGACCGGAATCCCGGAATCTCCGCACTGGAGGTCTCGGTGTACCCCGACGCCGCATCGCCGAGGCGGAAGAGGAGATCACCGTAGCCGCTACGAAAGGCTCGGCACTGGACCCGCTGCAAGCTCGTCGGCGCGAAGGACTGCACCAAGAGTCGCGTCTCGACTCTGAGGATCACCGCCCGCCGGTCGGTGAGTAGGTAGACGGTGCGCCGGGATCGACGGATCGCCCACAAGGGGGTGCACAGCACCCCGAGGCCGGCGAGGAAAGGCAGCAGTGCCAGGGTTCGACTGACGTTGCCCTCCGGGCCCACCACGATCAACATCGACATCAAGATCAGTGGGATGCCGAACAGCGTCAGCAGCAGGGTATCCCAGATCTGGCGGCGAGCCCGCGGCTGACCGACCCACCGAATCCACTCGTCCGGCGCCAGCTCGCCCTCGACCCGCTGGCGAAGCTCGTCCGGGAGCTGCTGCAAGTCGAGGCCGAAGGGAGCAACGGTCATGGGTGATCACCGGTGGAGATCGATCAGACCCAACCAATCCGCTTCCGCTTCATAGACGACTTGACTCAGGCGGTGTTGGTCGCGGCACTCGAATAGCTCTCGTATCCTTGCCGGTCATTTCCATGGGCATGTTACCAATGCGAGCCCTCTGACCCGTGGCGCCGACGGCGGATCAGCCCAGGTAGTCCAACTCCGAGCTGCCATAGGGCAGATGAAGATGCACTGCGCGAAGGCATAGACGATTCAGTCGAGCTCCCGGCGCAGACGCGGCCCGCTGCCCAACAGCTGTCGTGCTTCGCTCAGCCAGGGATCGAGCTCGTCGGCCAGCCAACGATTGAGCTCCAGGGCACGGCTCAGATCCTCCTCCGCTCGGGTCAGTCCGTCGCGGCGATCCTTCGGATCCGTCGTGGCGCGAGCGGCGAGGAAGCGCAGCACCCCTCGCGCGCCGACGAAGCGCGGCCCCTCGATGCGCTTGGCTAGCGCCTCTTCAGCCAGCTCCAGGCCGCGCTCG
>JBCCGX010000501.1:0-7166 GCA_039029035.1 Acidobacteriota bacterium
CGAGCAGGCTATTCAGCCCCAAGATCGCCTGGCGCTCCTCACCTTCAACGAACGGCCCGATGTGGTCCAACGCTTCACCAACGACGTCACGGCGGTGCAGAACTCCCTCGCCGCCCTGCGCGCCGACGGCGGCACCGCGATTTTCGACAGCCTGGTCTTCGCGCTGCACTACTTCCATGGCATCAAGGGTCAGAAGGCGCTGTTGCTGCTCTCCGATGGACAGGACGAATCGAGTGGCTTCGCCTTCGAGGACACCCTCGAGTACGCGCGCCGGGCGGCGGTAACGATCTACGCCATCGGCCTCGGTGAAGCGGTCACCAAGCGCGGCCATCGCAGGGTGCTGACCAAGATCGCCGAAGAAACCGGCGGTCGCGCCTTCTTCATCGAAAACGTCGCGGCACTGGCGGCGATCTACGACGAGATCGAAGAAGAGCTGCGCTCGCAGTACATGCTGGTCTATCAGAGCACCAGTACCCGGGATCCGGCGGCCTTCCGTCGCGTCGAGGTCAAAGTCGACGGTGGTCATGAAGTCCGCACCATGGCCGGCTATTATCCATAGCAAATGGATTCTGCAGCAGCGGGCTCGGGGCGGCCCCTAAGAGCCCTCACCGTCTTCGGCACCCGGCCCGAAGCAATCAAGATGGCGCCTCTCGTGCGCGCCCTCGAGGCGGCGCCAGGCTTCGACAGCCGCGTGTGCGTCACCGCCCAGCATCGCACCATGCTCGATCACGTGTTGGAGCTCTTCGAGCTCACGCCGCACCACGATCTCGACCTGATGCGCGATCGCCAGACCCTACCCCACCTGACCGCTGCCGCCCTCACCGGCCTGTCTGAGGTCCTCGAGAGCGAGAGGCCGGACATCGTTCTGGTGCAGGGCGACACGACCACGACCCTAGCCGGTGCCCTGGCAGCGTTCTACGCCGGAATCCCCTGTGGTCACGTCGAGGCCGGTCTACGCACCGGCGACCTCGCCGCGCCCTTTCCCGAGGAGGCCAACCGCCTACTCACCGATCGGCTGGCCAGCTTCTACTTCGTGCCGACGTCACGTTGTCGCGACGCCCTGCTGGCCGAAGGCTTGCCGGCCGAGCGCATCTGGCAGACCGGCAATACCGTCGTCGACGCCCTGCTCTGGATTCGCGACCGCCTGCGCCAGGTCCCCCTGGAGCAAGACCGCAAGGTCTTTGGCAGTGCCTACCCCGCCATCGCCCGCGGCGACGATCCGATCGTCTTGATCACCGGCCATCGTCGCGAGAGCTTCGGCACCGGTTTCCGCAACATCTGCCGCGCCTTGCACACTCTCGCAACGAAGCATCCCGCGGTCCACTGGGTCTACCCCGTCCACCTCAACCCGCAGGTCCAGGAGCCGGTTCGACGCCACCTCTCCAATCTGCCCAACGTCCACCTGCTCGAACCCCTCACCTACGCCCCCTTCGTCCGACTGATGGACCGCTGCACCTTCCTACTCACCGACTCCGGTGGCGTGCAGGAAGAGGCTCCCGGCCTCGGCAAACCGGTGCTGGTGATGCGGGAAGTCACCGAGCGGCAGGAAGGTGTCGACGCCGGTACCGCCCGCCTCGTCGGCACCGATCCCGACCGCATCGTCCGTGAGGCCAAGCGCCTGCTCCGCGATCCCGAGGCTTACACCGCCATGAGCCAGGCCCACAACCCCTACGGCGACGGTCGAGCCGCCGAGCGTATCGTCGAGGCGTTGGCCGAAGCGTTGGGTCGTTCCCCGTCCTGAGGGGCTTGCCGCGCCAACGCTTGGCGTCTCAACGACGACTCAAGCCATCGGCCGGACGGTACGTTGGCGGAAAAATCCGGCCGACTCTTGATCGGCTTGCCGTTGCTCGCAGCGATAGGCGGCATAGCGCCGAACCACCGCGGCCTGATCCCGGCTCTCCAGGTAACAAATGGAGATGCCTCGTAGGTAGCGAATCGCATCCTCGGCCGGCCAGCCGAGAGAGACTAGGCTGCAGGCCAGCATAGTGCCGGTTCGACCCAGCCCGGCTCGGCAATGGAAGAGCACCGGTTCCCCGCGATCGAGCGCACGCCGAGTGAACTCGCAGACTTTCGACACATCTTCGAGCGACGGGGCAGCTCCCGAACGAATCGGGAAATGGTAGAGCTCGATGCCCGGATCGATCGCTCGAGCCACCGCCAGTGGCTTCTCGGTCAACGAGATCAAGTGGCGAATACCGGCTCGACGTAAGTCGAGCAAGTCACTCGCCAGATCTCTCAGCTGACCGGGCAAGGCCGAACCTGCGAGGCGAGCCGGCAGTATCCAATGGAATCCTTCGATCACAGTACCGCCTTCCTTCTCGAGACACAGGACCAACTCTGCAAATCTCTCGTCATAGTCCTATAAAACCTTTTATAAAATTTAGATCAACGTAGGAATCCTCGGGCAAACCAAGATGATTCGTCTCTTCGACACTCACCCTGGGCAACAGCCCTCGGGCCCGGCTAGTTCGCTTCGACCGAGCCAACCTTCAGCGCCCGCAGATCATTCACCCAGGGCGCCACGATTGCAATACCGATTTATCACGCTAGTTATAAAGCCCAATAACCTTGCCATTCGAAGCTGAGAAGCCACCTCTGTGGCTCGAAAATACTGCACCGAATAACTATAGAAAAGCCTATCCGGGCAGGTCTCCAGCCGAGATGGATGGAATCCGAGAGAAATGGTGCCCTTGGGGCTGCCTGTCCGATCCGCCGACCACCCAGGGCCGGGAGGCCCTTCGAAGAGCAGATGACTTGGAACCGAGGCACCGTCGGCCTACGACTGGCTGATCCGACTCGACCCGTACACCAATGACCTCGGGCCCTCGGTCGGGGAGTGGCAGCCGTCTGGTCGGAGATCAGGCCCTCCCTCTCAGCGGCGGCGTCTCGACTCTCGCGGCCTCCAGCCCAAAAGAGGCTACCCAATTTAGACTATATGCCCTCGCCTTAATATGATACGATCTGTCTTACGCCGCACAGCTCAACGGCTCTGCCGCCTCAGGTGAGTCATCCGCTCCGAG
This sequence comes from Acidobacteriota bacterium, assembly GCA_039029035.1. Lineage (GTDB taxonomy): Bacteria > Acidobacteriota > Thermoanaerobaculia > Multivoradales > J023 > JAAELT01. Next base: position 3,021 of record JBCCGX010000501.1, read on the forward strand.
TGTCGAAGGCTGCTCGGACAAAGTATCCAGCCAGATCGGCTTGCGAGCCGCATCCGGTCGTGGAGCTCAGAGTCTCTGAAGCAATCAGGCTTCAGAACAACCGTGAAAGGTGGGAATCGTGGCCAAAATCAAACTCAATCTCGACGATCTGGAAGTCGAATCCTTCCAAACCACTCCCGAAGACGAGCCATCCGACGAAGGCACGGTGTATGGCTACCAGTACACCGAAGTCTCCGCCTGCGACATCACCTCTTGTGGCCCCACTTGCGCGCTCACCTGCACTTGCGCGCTCACTTGCCACAACACCTGCGGTAATACCTGCGCCCACACCTGCGCCGGGTGGACCTGCGGCTACACCTGCGCCGCGACCTGCAATACCTGCGGCAACACCTGCTACTGCTGATTTCTGCCGACCCGCCGTCCAAGCCTGATACGCGTCGCGCAGCAGGCCCCACCCGAGACGGCACCCATCCTTCCTCCTTCCTGCCCCACGCCTACCGCCAGCAAGAGCCGTGGCCCCTCGCCGCGGCTCTTCCTCGTTCTCCCCGGGTCAATCGAGCCGAATCCTTGCTGCTCGAGGCAGTCGGCGGCAGCGAGAGCTGCCGACGCGAAGCCCGCCCGGGAGAAGCTCCCGGCTCCAGGCGAGCTTGGGTACAATCCGCCCAGTAAAACCAACGGAGGATTCGCCATGCGCGGTTTGATGATGGACACCCCCCTCTTGATCTCGTCGTTGATCGAGTACGCTGCGATTTACCACGCCGACTCGGAGATCGTGTCGCGTACGGTGGAGGGGCCGATGCATCGCTACACCTACCGCGATGCCTGCCTGCGCTCGCGCCTGCTGGCCAATGTGCTGACCCGGCTCGGCGTGCAGCAGGGCGACCGGATCGGCACCCTGGCGTGGAATGGGTTCCGGCACTTCGAGGTCTACTACGCCACCTCCGGCATGGGAGCGGTGTGCCACACCATCAACCCACGGCTACACACCGAGCAGATGGTGTACATTATCAACCACGCCGAGGACGCCTACCTCTTCGTCGACCTGACTTTCGTACCGCTGCTCGAACCGATTCGCGAGCAGATCACCGGCGTGCGCGGCTTCATCATCATGACCGACGCCGAGCACATGCCGGAGACCAGCCTGCCCAACGCCTTGTGCTACGAGGAGCTGATGGCGCCCGAGTCACAAGAGTACGCGTGGCCGCAGTTGGACGAGAACACTGCTGCAGGCTTGTGCTACACCTCGGGTACCACCGGCAACCCCAAAGGTGTGCTCTACTCCCACCGTTCGACGGTGCTGCACTCCTTCTGCGCCTGCATGGCGGATACCCTCGGGGTCTCCAGCCGCAGTGTCATCCTACCCGTGGTGCCGATGTTTCACGTCAACGCCTGGGGCCTGCCCTACACCGGCGCCCTGTGTGGTGCCAAGCTGATCATGCCCGGTGCCCAGCTCGACGGCAAGAGCGTGCACGAGCTGATCGAGGCCGAACAGGCCAACATCATCGCGGGCGTGCCAACCGTGTGGCTGATGCTGCTCAACTACCTGGAAGAGACCGGCCAGCGGATCGACTCGGTCGAGCAAGTGATCATCGGCGGCTCCGCGGCGGCACGCTCGATGGTCGAGACCTTCCAGAATCGCTACGGCACCACGGTGCTGCACGCTTGGGGCATGACCGAGACCAGCCCTCTCGGCACCGTCGGCACGCTGAAGAAGGCGCATGACGATTGGAGCGAGGAAGATCGGGTCAGCCAGCAGCTCAAACAAGGGCGTGGCGTCTACGGTGTCGACCTACGGATCGTCGATCCGGAGGGCAAGGAGCTGCCGCGTGACGGCGAGGCCTTCGGTGAGCTCCAGGTCAAGGGCCCGTGGGTCGCGAGTGCCTACTTCCGGCACGACGCCGAGATCCTGGACGACGAAGGCTGGTTCTCCACCGGCGACGTCGCCAAGCTCGGCCCGGATGGCTTCATGCAGATCACCGACCGCTCGAAAGACGTAGTCAAGTCCGGCGGCGAGTGGATCTCGTCGATCGATCTCGAGAACGAGGTGCTGAGTCACCCGAGCATCGCCGAGGCCGCGGTGATCGGCATCGCCCATCCCAAGTGGGACGAACGGCCGATCGTCGTCGCGGTACCAGCCGGCGACGCCGAGCCCACGCGCGAAGAGATCCTGCAGCACCTGCAAGGCAAGATCGCCAAGTGGTGGATGCCGGACGACGTGGTCTTCGTCGAGGAGCTACCCCACACCGCCACCGGCAAGATCTCCAAACTCACCCTCCGCGAACGCTTCGCCGATTACGAGCTGCCAGCCTAGTGGCTAGAAAAAGAATTCTTGACATCGACTGTCGTCTGGGCCATAGTGAGTTCGATGAGAAATTCGCCAGGCAGAACGCTTTCACCGATCTCCAACACGAGCTGCACCATGTGTTGTTGTCCGCTCCACAGCGCGGGCACGGAGGACGTGTAGCCTGACCTAGCCAGTCGAGCCACCAAGCTTCAAGAATCCAAGGACCCGCACCGGCACTGCCGAGCGGGTCCTTTTTCATATCCGGATTCGGTCGTGCCGGGGGACCCGAGAGGAGAAACCCCATGCCCTACGACCCATCCATCGCCGTTTACTACGAGCACCCCGATTGGTTCCGGCCACTGTTTCGCGAGCTCGAGCGCCGCGGTCTGCCGTACCACACCATCCACGCCGACCAACAGGTGGTCGATCCGAGCGCGGCCCCGCCGCAAACCTCGCTGTTCTTCAACCGCATGAGCCCCTCGGCCTGGGAGCGTGGGCACGGCGGCTCGGTGTTCTTCACCCTGCACTACCTGGCCGGCCTGGAAGCAGCCGGTGTCCCGGTCCTGAACGGCTCCGACGCCTACCGTCTGGATATCAACAAAGGTCTGCAAACCTCCCTGCTCGATCAGCTCGGGCTGTCGACACCGCGGACCCGCGTCGTCTTCCGCCGCCAGCAGCTCGCAGCTGCCGCGGCGGAGCTCACCTTTCCGCTGATCGTCAAGCCCAACATTGGCGGCAATGGCGCTGGCATCGTGCGTGCCGAAACCCCGGCCGATCTCGACGCCGCGGTCGAGGCCGGTGAGATCCTCGCTGGCCCTGACGGCGTGCTGCTGCTGCAGGAGTACCACCCCCCACGCGGCGATTCGATCGTCCGGGTCGAGACCCTCGAGGGACGCTTCCTCTACGCCATCCGCATCCATCTCGGTCGCGAGACCTTCAGCCTCTGCCCGGCGGACGTCTGCAGCCTGGTTTCCGGCGAGTCTCTGGACAGCGAAGCGCGCCCCGCCGGTCACGGCAATGACGCCCGCGTAGAGCCTTTCACCCCGTCGCCGCAAGTCATCGCCGAGGTCGAGCGTATCGCCCGCGCCGCGCGCCTCGATGTCGGCGGTGTCGAGTACCTGGACAGCGAGCGCGACGGTCGACGCTACTACTACGACGTCAACGCGTTGTCGAACTTCGTCGCCGACGCCGAGAAGGTCGTTGGCTTCGATCCGACGGCGCGGCTGGTGGATTCGCTGCTCGGTCGGCTGACCGCAAAGGCGGCTTAGCATGGGTTGGTGGAGGGTCTGATAGCCTCCCCAATCCCTATGTCCAGCCCGATCCAGGCGATCAATCTACGTGAGATCCGCTTGCCGCTGCGGCAGCCCTTCGTGGCATCGCATGGCGAGGTGACAGACCGACGGATTCTGCTGCTGGAGCTGTGTGATGCCGACGGCTACAGCGCCTGGTCGGAATGTGTGGCCATGGCCGAGCCGAGCTACTTTCCCGACACGGCCGACACGGCATGGCTGGCGATCCGCGAGTGGATCGCGCCGCGGGTGCTGGGATGGTTCTTCGAGCACCCGCAAGATGTCGCGCCGAGGATCAACCAGGGTGTTCGTGGCCACGCCATGGCGCGGGCCGCGATCGAGATGGGGTGCTGGGGCCTCGACGCAGCACGCCAGGGCCTCAGCCTGGCGCAACTTCTTGGCGGCACCGAAGGCACGCGGCGCACGGTCGAAACCGGCGCTGCCCTCGGCCTGCAACCGAGCCTCGAAGTCTTGACCGAGAGGGTCGAGCAGCTTGCCCGAGCTGGCTACCGCCGGATCAAGCTCAAGATTGGCCCAGGCGCCGACCTCGAGCCCTTGCGAGCGGCACGCGCA
>JBCCGX010000502.1:0-7166 GCA_039029035.1 Acidobacteriota bacterium
GTCGCCAACTGCAGTGAGTCCGAGTCCACGATCGAGCAACCATGCAAACCGTTCTCTTCATTCTCGGACAGCTCAACGACGACGACGTCGAGTGGTTGATCGCCGAAGGAGTGCGAGCCAAATACCCCGATGGGGCCCGGCTGATCGAAGAAGGACAGCCCAACGAGGACCTCTTTATTCTGCTCGAGGGGCACGTATCGATCTCGGTGGCCGAGGTCGGCGAGGTAGCGGTGGCGGGCAGCGGCGAGATCCTCGGCGAGATGACCCTGGTCGATTCCAGGCCACCTTCGGCCACTGTGACGGCGATCGAAGACTGTTATGCCTTGCGCCTGCCGCACGAGGCGCTGCGCCGCCAGGTGGAAGCGGACCTCGGCTTCGGCATGCGCTTCTACCGCGCCTTGGCGACCTTCCTATCGCAGCGCCTGCGCAGCCAGCGGACCCTCGGTTTCGACGAGGAGACCGGGCTCGACGAGTATCGCGAGCAAGAAGGCGAGCTCGACGTCTACATCCTGGATCAGCTACACGTCGCCGGCGCCCGCTTCGATCGTCTACTGAAGAAGATGATGCGGGCACGGGCTGATTAGGTAGCGCTTCGATGGGTCACTCGAGCGGTAGGAGGTCCTGAATCATGTCGCGGATGCCTAGGGTGCCGAAGGAGCAGGTTGTATCCTGTTCGGCCAAGATCGAACTCGGATCCCAGTGATCGAGGTAGCACTCGAATCCTCCCCGTACGAGGGTATCGTCGGCATCCGCGTTGGCGTCTGGGCCGCGTCGGCTGCCGATACTCGGCAGGCCGCTCGTCGGCTGATTGTTGAACGGCGGGTTGAGCTCGCGCGAGCCGGAGAAAAGGAGCGCGTTCTGGGCGGTGATTGGGTCACTTTGATCGAGTGGATAGACCGCGTTGTTGGCCAGGAACAGCTTGCAGTCGCCACCTGGACCCTCATCGATGGCGAACGGCTCCTCGCTCAGGTCGTTGGGCTCGTTGTCGGGACCGGGATAGAAGAGGTTGGCCTGGGCGATGATCTCGGTCGTCGTGCCGTTCTCGGAACGGCAGTTGAAGCCGAACCATTCGTCGGACCAGCTCGGGTCGCCATAGTGGTAGGCGCGATTTTCCAGCGCATAGACCTTGGCGTTCTGAACGATTTGCGGCACGCGATGCTGACAGCCGATGAAGTCGTTGCGGTAGAGAAAGACCTCGTCGGCCGCGGCGGTGCCGCCGCCGATCGCGCCGACGCGCAGGCAATAGGAGTGTGCCGGGGACTTCGAGTGCTCAGAGTAGTAAAGGCCGTTGATCTCGTTGTCGAAGATCGCCACGTCGTCGGCCGGCGCCTGGATGTCGAACCCTTCGTCGGTGGCGTAGAGGCAGCTGTTGCCCGAGATCTGCAGATCCTGATGCTCGCAATCGGTACAGCCGCCCGACGCCTGGACGGTTAGACAATCGCCGTTGTCCCCCGCGCCGGCCGTGCCGGCCTTCATGTTGCGAAAACGACAGCCGCGGATGATCACGTTCTTCCAGCCGCTGAGGACCAGGCCGTAGCTGGTGAAGGTCGTATGGTCGCCACAGTCGAGAGTGAGATTCTCGGCGTCACGGATCAGCAAGCGAGAGCTGAGATCGATCGTGCATGGGTCAGGGAAAGTGATGATGCGATTCTTCGGGTTGGCCACAGCGTTACTCAACGCCGCCTCGTTGCATTGGACCTGGACCGACGAGCACAGGCCGACGCATCCGGTTGCGTCGAGTCCCCACTCTTGGCGTTGGGCTTCCAGGGCTGTCGATGAGCTGACTCCCGAGACGGTGAGAAGCAGGAGGATGAGCCGGTTGAAACTTTGCATGGGATGCTCCCTTCGTTGGCGGCCATGAACAGATGGCGGCACCTTAAGGCGGCATCGGCCGGATCGAGCGGGGATTCAGGTCACAAGACCGTCAAAGAAATCTGACGGGGCTATCCGTCGGCCAGCTTGTAGCCGACGCCGCGTACGGTCTGAAGGTGCTGGGGCCCGGTCGGGTCAGGCTCGAGCTTGCGCCGCAGGCGGTAGATAAAAGTGTCGAGGGTCCGCGTTTCGACGTCTGATGCGTAGCCCCAGACACGCGCCAGAAGATCCTCCCGGCGGACGATCTCGCCGCGGTGCTCGAGCAGCACGCATAGCAGGTCCACCTCGCGCGCGCTAAGGGGCTGGGTGCTCCCGCTGACCTGCGCCTCGAACCGGTCGAGTCGCACGAGCGCCTGGCCGATGAGGACCTGCCTCGCGGACTCTTCGGATTGCGGAGGCGTTCGAACGTGCCCGCGGTCGGCACGGTGCCAGCGGGCGGCGACGATAGCGGCGAGTCCGACGATCAAGGTTCCGAGGGCGGTCGAGCGCCGCTGCCGGGCCCTGACGACCGATTCGAAGTCTGTCTCAGCCGGGAGCGCCGCGAGGCGCCAGCCCGGAAACGTCGCGAGAGTGGTGCCGGCCAGGTGGAGAGAGTCGACCGGGTGCAGAGGGGGCGCCTCGCTGCCTGGTGTCGTGAACATGAGCTCGCCCGTATCGTTGAGCACCGCCAGAGCAACGGATCGGGTCTCGATCGCGGTCCGGGCCTCGTCGACTTCGGCGTAGAGATCGGTGGTTTGCCAATAGTGTCCAACCAGGAGATCGGCCGGCCCCAGTCCGATCAAGACGGGCGCGCCGCGGATTCTCGAAACCGGCAGATGGCGGATCTCGAGCCCGGGGTCACCGAGCATACCGGCGCGGCGTAGGGATCCCAAGAAGGAGCGCGGAGGCGGTAGGCGCTGCCCTTCGGTGGGGCGATCGGGGCGGATGACGTTGCCTTCGGGGTCGACGAGGGTCAATCGAGCGAAGTCGCCCTGGCGCCGCAACCGCAGCACTTCCTTGGCGATTTTGCCTGCCAGCTCCGGTGGTGAGGCGAGGCTGAGTAGCCTCGCCTGAAGCGCTTCTGAGCGCCGGCGGAAGGCGTTGTCGACCCGGTGAGTCGACGCCTCCGCGACGCGAACCAACTGGCGGTCGAAGTCGACGCGAAAGGAGGCAGTGTCGACTCGGATCAGAAGGTACGCGGCAGCCGCGGCTGCGGTGATCCACAGCCCGGCGCGAAGTGTTGCGCCAGAGGCTCGACGGCGTTGGAGCCGATAGTTGCTCGACTGTTGCCCTGGCTCCGATAGCAAAGCTGCGAATCCAATGAGAAGCCACCGATGGAAGAAGCTGGAGAGAGCCGGGTGGGGCTAGCGTGCTATGGTCTAACTCCACTTCGCCCGAGCTCCCTCCTTCATTATGGCCTCAGTCTCGCCGTTGCGTCGATGACTTCTTCGCCGACATGACGCACTCGGGTCTCGAGAACACTGGTCCGAGCTGCCAGCAGGCCTGGCAGACAGCTCGGAATCGTCGTGAGGAGCCGTTACCAGGCCGCCGTGGTGCCGGACTCGAAGCCGTCGGCGAAGATCAGGGGCTCTACGACCTCCAGGCTCTGGCCATCGAGCTGCTGCAGGTAGGCGAGGAGGGCGTCACGGTCAGCCGCCGGTAACCCCTGGACTTGCCGGTGCGGCTGCGCCAGAGTCAGCTCGTCGGCGGTGCTGATCAGCACATCATCGAGACTGATGTTGGGGAAGTTGGCCGTGGCCGTCAGCTCCACGGTATTGGTCGCCCCGGCGTTGAAGTCGATGTCTTCGACCCGCGCCTGGCGCCAGTTGGTGTGCCGCCAAGTCGGGTCATTGCCAGTGTCGTCTAGGGTGATGTCACGCGGCGTTCCATTGACGGTGATCTCGAGGTTCTGTGCATTGGCGACGCTGTAACGGATCTCGAGGGCGCCGACACCCCCCGATCCGCCGTCGACATTGGTCAGGATCAGTCGTGCACCGGTGTTTTCGAGGCCGACGAAGGCGCGACCGTGCACTGTGTCGTCATTGTTCAGATCGACGTAGTTGTCGACGATGAATGCGCCGCCGGAGACGGCCCCGGTCTCGGCCTGGAGGATCCCACCTCCGGCGACGACGAAAACGTCTTCGAGAGTCGGCGCCGAGCCATCGTGAAAGTAGGGAGCAGTGTTCCAGATGCCGCGCAGGGTCGGGGTGTCGATGCCGGTCAGCGGGGCGCCAAGGCGCTCGCCGGAAGAGGTGCGCAACGTGCCGACGTCGTGCAGAGTGGCGGCGCCGAGGGTGCTGTCGGTGAAGCTCTCGCCGGCGTGACAGCTGGCGCAGCCACGGCTGGCAAAGACTGCCTGGCCGACTTGCGCTTCGGTGGAGAGGCTGCCATCGGCATTGCGATATGGGCTGCGTGGGATCGACTCGGACGCCAAAGAAGCGACGTAGGCTGCCAGGGCGTCGAGATCGGCGCTCAGGCCGGTCTTGGGCGGACCGAGGGTGTTCTGCGTGGCGTTGAAATCGGTGTCTGTCAGGAAGCCGGAGCCGCCGAAGGCGCCGCGGATATCGTTCTCGAAGTCCTGGATCTCGTCGAAGTTGGCCGTCCAGTGGACGTTGCCGTGGCCCATACCGGCGCGGCCGCGCAGTGAGGTGGTGTTACGGAAGCCCTCGCCACGGCCGGTAAAGTCCCAAACCCGGCCGTCATGACCGCCGTCCAGGTGGCAGGTGGCACAGCTCATGTAGCCCTCGGCGCTCATCCGCGGGTCGCCGCCATCGTAGAAAATCCGTTTGCCAGTGAGGACGGTCAGCGGAAGCGCTTCGCTCGACACCGTGGCGACCTGGCTCGAGGGGACCGTCTTGTCGCCGTAGCGGAAGAGATCGCTCGCTTCGTGGACCGTCAGGCTACGGTCCATGAAATCTTTGACGAAGACGCGCTGGGTCACACCGTCGACACACACGCCTCGCGGTGCGGCGCCCGAGCCCAGACGGGTGAACAGGCTACCCAGGCCGCTCGCTTGGCTGGTGGCGAGGGCATCGAGCACCACCACCTCGTTATTACCTTGGAGGGCGACAAAGAGGTAATCGCCGAGTGGCGAATAGGCAGCTGCCGTGGCGGAGTCGGAGTTGTCGAGATCGATCGCGCCGGCCAGATCGCCAGAGGTCAGATCGATCTGCGAGATCAGGTTGCGTACCGTGTTGTCCTGATCGAGGTCCTGGGCAAAGAACAGGCCCCGCTCGCTGTTGGGCTTGTTCGATGGGACCCAGGCACTGGAGCTGTCGGGCGACAAGGTGATGCTGGTCAGAGTGTTGGCCACGCCGCGCCCTGAGGCCGTGGTATCGCGATTCTCGTCACCACCGAACTTGGGCAGGATCAGGGTTCGGTTTAGGGTGAGGTTGGTGCTGTCGACCTCCCATACCTCGGCGTGATTGCTCGGCGAGAGGAAGCGGGTGATGAGCACCCGCGAGCCGTCACCGCTGACGGCAAGAGCGCGCGGCGTGGGACCGAGGGCGAGGCGACCGGTCTCTTGCCGAGTGGCCGCGTCGTAGCGCCGCAGTTCGCCGGCGCCCTGGAAAGTAGCGTAGGCGGTAGCGCCGTCGGGGGAGAAAGCGAGGCCGATCGGCGCGCTGCCGTAGCCGGTGGCGAGCTCCGTCACCAGGGCGCCGCTCGCGTCGACGATGCGAATCGCGTCGTCGTCGTGGCAGGTGATCCAGATCTCACCCTGGGCGGATCGGCCGAGGCTGCGCGGGTCGCCGCACACCGGCACCTCGAGCACTGAGGCGAGGCTGTCGGCGTCGATCGCGGTCAGCGAGTCGTTGTCCGGGTTGACGGTCCAAATCCGTCGGTCAACCTCGTCGCACACCAACGGGGCGCTGTGGGTGGGCAGTGGGCCGGCCGGGGCGTCGATGGCGGTCACGGTCAGCGTGTCGGTGGCCAGGGCGCCGGCGTCGTCGCGCACCTGGACCGTCGTCTGGTAGTGCCCGGCGACGGCGTAGTTGTAGACCGCCGAGCCGCTGCTCGACCACGCGGTGCGCGGTGAGCCATCGCCGAAGTCGAAGCGATACTCCACCGGGTCGCCGTTCGGGTCGGTAGCCGCCGCCTGCAGAGTGAAGCTCTGGCCCGGCGGCACCGGATAGGTCGAAGCGGTGAAGCTGTCGACGGTCGGTGGCGCGTTGCCACCGACGCTGCCGCCGGTGGAGAAAGTGAACGAGTAGGCCTCCATGCCGTTGCCCACCGCGTCGGTGATGCCGCCTGCCGGTAGGACGACCTCGTAGGTGGTGTCGGCCGCCAGCGGCTGATCAGGAGTAAACGTGAGGATGTCGTCGAAGGCGAAGATCAACCGGCCGTCGATCGGGTCACCACCCAGGGGACGGACGATAAACGTCACCCCGTTAACCAGGGTGGTGGTCTCCAAGGTCTCGTGGATCAGCAAGCTGATCGGTGCGCCGACCGGGTAGTTGGCGCGCCCCGGCCGCGGTACGTGGTAGCCCACCGACGGTCCACGGGTGTCGGGCTCTGCCTGGTGGGCCCAGATCGCCATGCCCTGATCGGGCCCGACACCCCCGGTGACCAGCAGATTGCCCAGCGGCAGGGCGAACTGGCTGGTGCTGATGCCGACGCCGCCGTCGCTCGGCCGGGTGGTGTTGGCACCATCCAGAAAGAGCACCGATTCGAAGGTCCGAAGGTCGATCTTGTGGTCGCCGATGAAGGCGAATTCGTCCTGAAACTGGATGTACATCGCCTCGTCACCGGGTAGCGGCCGATCGGCGACGAAGCGCAGATCGGTCGGATCGGTGAGATCGGCGACACGGAAGCCGTTACCGCCGGTGCGGTAGGGGAAGACGGCGTAGAGCTTGCCGTCGCCACCCCACAATTCCGGCCAGTAGCCGCCCGGTCCGCCGGTGGTGAGGACATCGAGCAGCACCGGGTTGGTGGGATCGGAGATGTCGTAGGTCGCCACCCCGGTGCGGCTCTGATCCGCGGCGAAGATCAGCAGGTCGCCGAGGATGAACGGGTGGCCGATGACGCCGGTCAATCCCAGGTGATCCCACTCCGCCAGCCGTGTGCCGTCGAATTCGATGAACGCATCGCCTTCGACCTCACCGTAGCTCCAGTAGGTGTCGCCGACATACCAAGGCTGGAACAACTGGCCGCGGACTCCGGACCCTTGGAGGCCAGGAAACTCGGTGCGTTCGAGGCTGCCGGGAGGACCGTCGGCGCGGAACGACCAGGGCGCTTCGGGCGGCCAGTTCGGACCGATGATCAAGTAGTCGCCGCTCTTGAAGTAGCCGTGCGCATTGATCGGCATCGGCGAGACA
>JBCCGX010000503.1:0-7161 GCA_039029035.1 Acidobacteriota bacterium
CTCTGCTGGCGGGGCGCGAGCGCGAGCTCACCAAGTTGCGACAGCTGCTCGCCTTGCCGATCCCGATCCTCGGCTTTTACGCCGCTTCTGGGGTCGGCAAGAGCTCGTTGCTGCTCGGTGGCCTGGTACCGGCCTTGCGGCAGGAGGGGCTGCCGGTAGCGGTCGTCCGTCATCCGCGCGAGGCGGGTGTTGCCGAGCGCTTGCTCGGTGACCTGATCGACGGCGGCGGCGCGCCTCCCGAGTCGCTCGCCGCTGGCGCAACGGTGCCCTGGAGGCGCTTCGTCGACCGCTTGAATGAGGTCGAGCGTCTCGCCGGCACGGCACCGGTCCTGGTGCTCGATCAACTCGAGGACGTGCTGCATCACGAAGCCGGCGCGGCGCGGACAGCGCTGGGGGCTCTGCTGGCGGCCACTGCTCAGCGCCGGTCGGGCATCGAGTCGCCGCCATGTCGCTGGCTCTTGGCCTACCGGCAGGAGTTCCACGGCGAGGTGCTGGCCTGGCTGCGCGACGTGCTGGTCGACGCGGCGAGCGCCGGCGTCGACGACCTCGAGATGCTGCCGCACGACCTGTCGACGGCCGACCGTTTCCACAGTTTGCCGCTGCCCCCGTTGGCGACGCCGACTCCGGGGGGTGACGCGCTCGCCGACGCGACGCTGCTCTTTCGTGCGGCGATCGAGACGCCGCTCGCCATCACCGCGCCGGACGGCTCGCCGCGCTACTCCTGGCACGTCACCCACGACGGTGCGGCACGACTCGCCGGCGCCTTCGCCGAGGCACGTATCGCTCGGCCCGAGGCACCGCTGACACCGGAGCTGCAAGTGGTGTTGGCCGACCTGTTGTCGCGCGCCGACGATGGGCGGATCGAGGTGCCGGAGGAGCCTGCCGATCTCATTGCGCGGGCGCTGGAGGATCATCTGCGGCGCGCCTTGGAGTCGGCCTTTCCGGCCGCGGTCGGTGCGGCCGAGCAGGCCCGGGTCGGCGTTAGCCGGGCGCGCGCCCTGCTGGCGCTGGGTGAGCTCGCCGAAGCTTATCGCGCACGGCAGGAGGGGTTACCGATCGAGACCCTGAGCCGAGCGATCGGCGGCGAGGACGGGGCCGAGACGGGTGAGAGAGTGCTGGCGAGGCTGGCATCGCCTCTCACCCGGCTGATCGTGTTGCAGGAGCATCCGACGGGCTGGCGCTACGTGTTGTCGCACGACCGCATGGCCGAAGTGGTGGTGCGCGCGGTGGAGGCGGAGGGGCAGCGCGGCCGGCTTTCGGTCGACGCCGAGATCCTGCGGCTGCGGCGCTTCGTTGCCCTCGAGACGGCGCTCTTCCGATCGTCGCAGCAGCCTCCTCCGCGCCTTTCGCGGCATCGCTTTCGGCGCATCGAGGCCCATGCCGAAGCGCTGCTATGGGATGCCGACCGCCGCGCCTGGTTTTTGGCCTGCCGGGAGAGACGGCGTGTCGACTTGCGGCGGGCGGTCGTTGGCTCACTGGTCAGCGCGGTGGTGCTGGTAGTTTTGGCCTACGGAGCCTGGAGCTGGACCACAGCGTGGGCGGCACGGCGCTCGCTACTCGAACAGGTGGCACAGGGCGAGCCGGAAGCCGCCCTGCTGGCTCTCGAACAGGCGCATGGGCAGGCGATCGGCAACAACGAGCTGTTGGCCGCGCTGCGCCAGCGTACGGTGCCCAGCGCGGTGCTCGAGCTCGGACTGGGGAGCCTTGCCGGGGCGCAACGGAGCGCCGCGGTGCTGGCGACCGTCGAGTTGATGCTGCCGCTGGTCGAGGAAGCGCCGGACGATCCGGTGCGGATCGCCAATCTGGTGTGGGCACTGGACTTCGCGCCGCAGCAGGATCCATCGTTCACCGCCCGGGCAAGACAGTTGCGCGCGCGAGTGCTGGCGCCTCTGCGTCGGCTGCGGCCGCCGCCACCCCTACCGGGCGAGGGCGACTCGGCTTGGGTCGATATTCCCGGCGGCAGCTTCCTCATGGGGATCGCGGATGACGAGGAAGGCCCGCCTCAGGAGCGTCCACAACACCGCGTGACCGTCTCCGCCTTTCGCTTGTTGCGGCACGAGGTGACCGTCGGCGAGTTTCGCCGCCTGGTGCCCGATCACCAGGGTGACGAGGGTCTGCCCGTGGTGGGGGTGACCTGGTATCAAGCCGTCACCTATGCTGCCTGGCTGGGTGGGCGCCTGCCGACCGAGGCCGAGTGGGAGTACGCGGCGCGGGCCGGCTGTGCCTACGCTTACTGCGATCGGCAAGGCCGCGAGACGACGGTCGACGCAGTCGCCTGGACGCCGGACAATGCGCGAACGGAGGGCGGCGAGTCTGCCCCGCGACCGGTGATGGGACTGGCGGCGAATCCCTGGGGACTCTACGACATGTTGGGCAATGTCTCGGAGTGGGCCGGGGATTGGGTCGGCCTCTATGGGGCAGAGAAGCAGAGCGATCCGTGGGGGCCGGCTGTGTCGGCCATCGATGGCAGCTGGCGGATCCATCGCGGCGGCGGTGTTCGCAACGAGGTGGACGCCGGGATCCGTTCGACGCGCCGCAGCCGCGCAGCGCCGGACTTCCTGCTCGAAGACCTGGGCCTGCGGGTTGTGCTACCCACCGGGCCTGCGGAGGGTTCGACCGACGATCATTGAGCTGCCGGCAGCACGACCCGCAGTCCGATGGCGGGGTGTTCATCGCTGCTCGGCAGAACGCTGCGAGCGCTGGGCGCCACCCACTCCGCTGATTCGAAAATGCTGCCACCGCGGGTGAGGCGCCAGTCGGACTCCGAGCGCGTCGGGCCGGTCGGATCCATCTGGTCCTCCGGACCATAGAGGCCGTACCAGTCGGCACAGAGCTCGGCCACGTTGCCGTAGAGGTCATAGAGTCCCAACGGGTTGGGTTCGAGCTGGCCCACCGGTCGTAGGGTCGGAGCCTTGGCGTCGGGATCCATCGAGTTGCCGAGCCACCAGGCCACCTCGTCGAGGCTGGCGATGTTGCCGTCGCGCCGACAGTAGGCGAAACCGCAGCCCGCTCGACGCACATACTCAGCCTCGGCCTCAGTCGGCAGACGCCCTCCCAGCCAGGCAGCATAGGTGTAGGCCTGGTACCAGGTCATGGTCGTTGCCGGCAGGTTGTCGTCCAGCCCCTCGGCCCCTGTCGGATACAGGCGACGGAGCTCGGTGTTGGTGGTCTCGTGGGTCGCCAGGCGAAAGGCCGAGAGTGTGACCCGGTGGCGGGGCTGCTCGTCGGCCTTGTCTTCACCATCTCGCCCCTCGCCCGGAGCACTGCCCATCAGGAAGGAGCCGGCTGGGATGTTCACCCAGCGGGGATCGTCGTCGGCCGGCAGCGGTGGCGGCGGATGTTTCCGTCGCAGCGGTGTGAGGGCCTGGTCGCGCAGCTGCCGTGCTCTCTCGTCGCGAGGGACGAAGAAGTCGAGCGCCCACACCAGGCTGGCGATGCGCTCCGCGTCCTCCGGCGCGTCGACTGTGATCAGCGGGTGGGCCAGCTTCGCCAGGCGCAGAACCGCCTCGGCGCGCGCCGCGCCCGCCGGCGCGCCGCCGAGGCCGCGCTCCAGCACGTCGAGTGGTTTGGCGCGCTGGCGCAGCGCGTCGCGCAGTGCCTCCGGCTCGATCCGCCACTCGGTCAACAGGCGGTCGGTCGCGCTGAAGGCGGTCTCCGGCTCGCCCTGGGCGATTTCGGCGAAGAGTGCGGCCCGTTGTGCCCGGTAATCGGTCAAGCGCCAGACCCCCAGAATCACGACGCTGACGACGAGCGCCACCGCGGCACGGCGCCAGCTTGTCCGTCGCCGTTCGCGGCGCGCCCGGGCCAGGCAGGCCTGCCACCAAAGCTCGCTTGCCTCGCCCCAGAGGAGCGCCGCGGTGTGCTGGCCGATCTTCTTCAGCGAAGCGGATGCGATCTCGGTGGCGCGCTCCACCTCGCCGGCCGCGAAGAGCTCGGTTTTGAGCTTGACCAGGCGGCGCAACGCGAGCAGCTCGGCATCGACCCCGAGGTCGGCATAGGCTTCCTCGTCGTCTACCAGCCGCACCAGAAGCTCGGCCAGGCGGTCGTGCGACAGGACATAGCACCAGTCGGAACCCCGCTGCTCTGCCACCACTAAGCGCGTTTCGGGCGTCGCCAGCCGCTCCAGCACCTGTCGACCTGCGGCAGCATCGCCCGCGATACCGATCGCCCGCGCGAGCGATTCCGCCGGTATGCTGTCCCCCCGTCGTCCTTCGGCGTCGGCCAGCTCGCGCAGCGCCAGCAAGGCGCGGGTCCTGGCGATCCGCGTATCGGCGGTCGGTGCATCGACCGATTCGGTCCCCGTAGCTTGCCGCCAACCAGGGCTGGCAGTGAAGAAGGTGCTGTCGATCGCTCGCCGCAGGTGTTGCTCGAGAGCCTGATCGATCAGCGTGCCGGGCGCGTCCGGTACTTCGAGGGTTGCCAGCGCGTCGTCTTCATGGCCCGCCGCTCCGGCCCGTTCCAGCAGGTGCGCTAGCACGACTTGCAGCTCCGGCGCCAAGGGCGCAGCCGGTCGTGCGACCCGTGCTGCACCGAACGCTTCGGCGAGGCGGTCGACGGCGCCGTCGGCGAAGCGCCAGGGGTAGCGCTGCCCGCCGTCCGCGGTGGTCAGGGCGAGAGGCTTCTCGATCGCGGCGGCGAAGATTCGCGTCGCCTCGTCGAGGCAGGAGGTCGATCCGGGGCGTGGTGCTCCGAGCGGCGGCAGCGGCCAACTGTGGAAGCGCTCCGGGCCGGAGAGGTCGTGCGGCAGGCTCACAGCGTTGTGGAAGCCTTCGGCGCGAGCTTCGCGCAGCACGTCCCCCAACCACCGGAAGACCTCGCCATGAAACTCTTGCCGGTAGGCGAGGATCCAGCGGCACGGCGTCCCGCCGAGTCCCGGTTGGCGCTGGACCGAAGCTGCCAGCAGCGCGCCCACCCTGGCGCGGTCCCGGCGCCCGCCAGGGCGAAGGAAGATGTCCTCGAATTGATCGAGCACCAGGAGCGGAGCGGCCTCGGCCAGCTGGCGCGCGGCGAGCAGCCGATCGATGAACACCGAAGTGTCGGAGCCGGCAGCATCTGGGCCGGCGCCCCGAGAGATCGCCAGCCGATCCTCGTCGTCCGCCTCCAGCAGGTCGCGGAGCAAGCGATCGGCCAGACCGGCCTCGCCGGGGTGCCGGTCGAAGGCGACCGGCTGTCCCGCAGCGCGCAAGGCGGGGATCAGGCCGGCCGCCAGGAGCGAGCTCTTACCCGCCCCCGAAGCGGCGTGGAGCCCCAGGATCGGAATCGGCTCGGCGAGCAACTGGCGCAGCTCAGAGAGCTCGCGCTGGCGCCCGGCGAGCTGCTTCGGGTGGCTGTAGGGCAGGAGCACCGGATACGGCCGGGGCGGCAGCTCGGGTGGGGGCCAAGAGCGCAGCCGTAGCCCGGCGAGCCGTTCGCCGGCGTCCGGCGGCTCTCGTCCGGCGTCTCGTGCGTCGGCGAGTAGCCGGTGGACCAACGGGCGAAACGCATCCAGCGAGCCCGAACCCTCGACTCCCGTTGCCCCTCCGGCGAAGCGGATCGCCAATCGGTCGAGGGTTGCGCGGAAGTCCTCCACCGCGGTGCGGGCGATGGAGTCGGCATCGCGCGAGGTCTCGGGCCAGGCATCGCCGGCCATCAGGGCCATGACAGGGCGGCCGTGGTCGAAGGCGCTTTGGACCTCCCACTCGGTCCACGAGCGCCTGCTGTCGCCGCCAAGCTCCGGCCCCGGCACCGGGCCATGGCGCCAGCCGACGATCGCCAGCAGCCGATCAGCGGCGGCGACCTGCCTCCTGCAGGCGTCGACCCGGCTCAGCCCGCGGCGAGCGTCCGGGTTACGCACGGTCGGCTCGCAGCCGGCTCTTCGAGCCGCTTCGATCGCCGCCGCCCGGTAGGGTGCGAGGTCGTCAGAGGTCGAGGAGATGTAGACCCGCATCGTTCAGACTCTCGGCGACGGCATAGAGGACTTCATCTTACATGGGTCGCGTCCAGCTCGGCGTGGCCATGTTAGACCCGACTTGGAGTCCTCGCCGCCGCCCAGCACAGGACACGAAGAGGGCGTCAGTGAGGCACGGTGTCGTGTGCCGGCGTGCTGCCAGGACCCGGCGTGCTGCCAGGACAGGGCAGGGTGAAGCAGAACTCGCTGCCTTCGTCACGGCCAGTGGACTCGACCCAGACCCGTCCTCCATGGTTTTCGACGATTTGCCGCACCAGGGCCAGACCCAAACCGGTACCGTCATCCTTGGTCGGGTCGAGGCGCTCGAACAGGCCGAAGATCTTCTCGTGGTAGCGCGGGTCGATGCCCCGGCCGTTGTCGCGGACGAAGAAGACCCGCTCCTGCCCGTTGCCGCGATAGCCGATCTCCACCCTGGGGTCGGGCGGGCTGCCCATGTACTTCAGCGCGTTGTCGAGCAGATTCTCCACCACTTCTGCCAGCTGGATGCGATCGCCCTGTACCACCGGCAGGTTCGCCGCCACGTCGATCCGGACCCTGGCGTCGGCGATCTTCTCGGCCAGCTGGTCGAGGGCCTCGCGCACCAGGTCGGCGAAGGGAATGGCCTGCGGTGGAGCGGTCTGGTGCCCGGCCCGGGCCAGCTTGAGCAGCTCGTCGATCAAGGTCTGCATCTTGCTGGCGGCGGTCTCGATGCGGTCGATATCGTGCTGCAATCGCTCGTCCCGGCCGCCCTCCACGTCGCGCCGCAGGACGCCGGTGAAGTTGCGAATCGTCACCAGAGGATTCTTCAGGTCGTGAGAGACGGCGTAGTTGAATCGGGTGAGCTCGGCGTTGCGGGTCTCGAGCTCGGTCAACAGGCGGTTGCGCTCCGCCAACTGGGCCGTGCGTTCGGCGACCAGCTGCTCGCGGCTACGATGGACGAAGAGTAGATCCAGGTGGGTTTGGACCCGGGCCAGCAGCTCGCTCTTGGAGATCGGCTTGGTCAGGAAGTCGTTGGCGCCGGCGGCGAAGCCGGCGACCAGATCGGCGACTTGGTTCTTGGCGGTGAGGAAGATCACCGGCAGCTCTTGCGGCGGGTGGTGCCGGCGGATTCGGCGGCAGACTTCGTAGCCCGACATGCGCGGCATCATGACGTCGAGTAGGACGAGATCGAAGTGCTCACGCTCGAGCAGGCGCAGGGCCGCGGCGCCGCCCGTCGCTTGCCGCGTGCTGAGCTC
>JBCCGX010000504.1:0-7147 GCA_039029035.1 Acidobacteriota bacterium
ATCATCCTCGATGTCATGCTGCCCAAGATGAGCGGACTCGACGTCTGCCAGCAGCTGCGCCACGCCGGTGACGACGTGCCGATCATCATGCTGACGGCGCGCGGTCAGGAGGTCGACAAGATCCTCGGCCTCAAGCTCGGCGCTGACGATTACGTCACCAAGCCCTTCAGCTTCCTGGAGCTCGCCGCCCGCGCCGAGGCCCTCTTACGCCGCTCCTCCGGCAGCCTCGACAAGTCGTCCGGCACCGGGCCCCTCACGACGTACCGCTTCGGCGACGTGCAGGTGGACTTCGGGCGGCACGCAGCACACAAAGCCGGACGCCCTCTCTCGCTGACGCCGCGCGAGCTGCGACTCCTCGAGTTCTTCGTCCGACACCGCGGCGAAGTGGTCAGTCGCGACCAGCTGCTCGACGCGGTATGGGGCTACGATCACATGCCCTTCACCCGCACTGTCGACACCCACATCGCCAAGCTGCGCAAGAAGATCGAGGCGGCGCCGGCCGACCCTGACTACCTCATCACCGTTCACCGGCTGGGCTACAAGTTCATCGGTTGAGACGGATCGGTCGAGCGGTTGAGACACACCGATTGACGCGCATCGCCTGAGATGCATCGGTTGAGGCACCGCGTCAGTCCGACCATGAACGAGCCGCGGCCAGAAGGCTCGTAACAAAGTGGCTGCAAATTCCGTTATCCAGGAAAGCACCCTTGGGCCGCGCGTAGCGGTCCAAACCCCCATGGAAGAGCAATCGGCCATCCACGCGATCTGGGAGACACCGTCATGGAAGCCTTGTGGCAAGACCTGCGAATCAGCCTGCGCCACCTGGTGCGCGATCCCCGCACCAGCGTCGTCATCGTGCTCTGTGCGGCCCTGGCGATCGGACTCAACAGCTCGATCTTCAACATCGCCCACGCCTTCGTGCTGCGCCCACCGGCGGTGGAGAATCCCGATGAGCTGGTGCGGCTCTACGGCACCACCCCTGGCTTCGAGTTCGCCAGCCTGTCGTACCCTAACTACACCGACTTGCGGGACGGCAACGAGGTCTTCTCCGACCTGGCGGCGTATTCCATCCGGCCATCGAACCTGACGGTTCGCGGTGAGACCGAGCAGGTCAACACCATGCTGGCGACGGGCAACTATTTCGCCGCCCTCGGTGTCGAGGCGGCTCGCGGTCGTCTCTTCACCAGCGAAGACGATCAGGTTCGGGGCGGGCATCCCGTGATGGTGATCGGGCACCGCCTGTGGCAAAGCCACTTCGGTGGCGACCCAGAGGTGATTGGGGAGAAGGTGCTGCTCAACGGCCAGCCTTTCACCGTCACTGGTATCGTCCCGCGCTCCTACGCCGGCAACATTCCGGGCTTCGTCATCGACCTCTGGGTACCGATGCAGATGCAGCCGGTGGTCATGCCGAGCGAATCCCACTGGCTCGATGGCCGGGGCCAGGGATGGCTTTCGACCTTCGCTCGCCTGCGGCCGGGCGTTACGGCGGAGCAGGCTGAGGCGCATCTCGATCTCTTGACGAGCAACTTGCGCGAAGCCAACCCCGGAAGTATCAATGAAGGCTGGCAGGTGGCCGTCTATCCGGGCATCTCACCGATCCCACCCAACATCGGCTCGGTACTGCAGGCGTCTTCGATGGTCGGCCTGGTGCTCGTTTTCTGTGTCTTGTTGATCGCCTGCGCCAATGTCGCCAGCCTCCTCCTGGCGCGGGCGGAGGCGCGCCAAAAAGAGATCTCGATCCGCCTGGCGATCGGCGCCCACCGGGGGCGCTTGGTGCGTCAACTGCTGACCGAGAGCCTGCTGCTCTCGGTCGCTGGCGGCGGCCTCGGCATTCTGATCGCGATCTGGACCAGCCGAGTCTTTCCCACCCTCATCCCCTCCTTCGGTGTGCCGATCGAGTTCGACACCGCGCCCGACGCCACCGTCCTGGGATTCACCCTCGGTCTGACGATCGTCACCGGTTGCCTCTTCGGCCTAGTGCCGGCCCTGCAAGCGTCGAAGCCAGACCTCGTGCCGACGTTGAAGGGTGAGACAGGCACGATAGATCGACGGCGTCGCCTGCCCCTGCGCCAGGCCTTGGTCGCCTTCCAGGTGGCGGTGTCGATGCTGCTCCTTGTGGGTGCCGGCCTCTTCATCCGCAGCTTGGAGGCGGAGCGCCAGGTGGACCCGGGCTTCAACGCCGACAGCATGCTGGTGGCCAAGATCGACCCGTCCCTCTTCGGCTATGACGGTGATCGCGGCATGCTGCTGTTCGATGACCTCAGGCAGAGAGTTGCGGAATTGCCGGGAGTGCAATCCGTGGCCTATGGCGAGATCGCGCCGTTGACCTTCGCCAACTCGCAGCAGTGGTCGATCGAGGTCGAGGGCTACGAGCCGGCGCCGAATGAACGCATGAATCTCGATTACAACATCGTTGGCGACAGTTACTTCGACGCGCTCGAAGTCGAGATCGTCGCCGGTCGCGCCTTCGCCCGCACCGATAACGCCGAGGCCTCGCCTGTGATCATCGTCAACCAAACCACCGCCGACCGCTATTGGGGCGGGGACGCCCTGGGCCAGCGGATCCGCACCGGTAGCACATGGCGTGAGGTTGTGGGCGTCGCTGCCGACGGCAAGTACAGGACGCTGCGCGAAGAGTCGATGGCCTACATGTATCTACCCCTGCGTCAGACCTGGCAGCCGGCGCAAGAGATCTTTGTCCGCACGGCGGGCGATCCGATCGCCCTGCTGGCTTCGGCTCGGGCCGCCCTGCGCGAGATCGATCCCAACTTGCCTTTTACCGACATACGCACGCTGGAGCAGCACGCCGAGGGCGCTCTCTTCCTGTCGCAGATGGGCGCCCGGGTCATCGGCCTCTTCGGCGGTCTGGCGCTGGTCCTGGCGACCATCGGCCTCTTCGGCCTCCTGAGCCATGCCGTCGTTCGCCGCACCCGCGAGATCGGCATCCGCATGTCGCTCGGCGCCGACCGGCGCGACGTCTTCTCCCAACTCCTGCGCGAGGGTCTGAAGCTCACCACCCTTGGCCTCGTTGCGGGTCTCGTCGCCGCCCTCGCCGTCGGCCGCATGGCGAGCGGCCTGCTCTTCGGGCTCAGCGGCACCGACCCGCGTACCTTCGTGACGGTGACCTTCGTGCTCCTCGCCACCTCGATCCTTGCGATTGCGATTCCGGCGCTGCGGGCAACCCGGATCAGCCCGGTGGTGGCGTTGCGTTACGAGTAGCTATGTTCACTCGTCGAAAATGTCCTCGACTCGCTTCGCGGTAAGAATCCGGTCGCCCCATTCCAGCAGGCGATCCGCATCGGCCGACTGCACACGCTGACGGGTGAGGGAGTCTTGGGAGCCGAAGCGTCGCTCCATTTGACGCAGGAGCATCCTCGACTCGCCCTCGCGGCGGCCCTGTTCCCGGCCGCGCTCCAATCCACGAGTCTCCCAGATCTCCGTCCATGTCGGCGCCTTGTCAGCAAGCATGTCCTCGACCTCCTCGAGATTCTTCAGCTCCGGTAACTCTACACCTTGCAAGCGGTTACGCAAAACACCCATGTACCAAACGACAAACGCTCGACGCAGATCCCGATACTGGGGCTGAGCCAGGCTCTCACGCAGAGATCGCGTGGCTGATAGTGCTTCTTCTGGCCCGGCGTGCTCTAGGCGAAAAAGGTTAGCAACAGGATTGTTCATCACTTCCAGGGCACGATCCAGCAGAGCCCCTTCGTCTAACAGCAAGTACTCCAACCGTGGGCGATAGGAGTCGAGCTCAAAGGGACCTTCCGGCACCAGCTCATCGATGTTGGTGGGCGCCTTCCAGCGGACGTGACCGTTGTACAGCACGATAGAGAACACCCGCGGCAGCAGATCTCCTGTCACGAGACCAAGTTGGCGGATTAGATCCTGATAGAGCAGGCCGAGGTAGGTCATGATTCGGACTGCCATGAAGTACTCGTCAGTACTTTGAAATTCGAGCAGTAAATAGATGTAGATCCAGCGTCCACCCTTGCGACCGCGCACTCGCCACACAAGATCATCGTGTCGGGAGCGTAGATCGTCTGTTGCATAACTGGCGCCTACTTTCTCCAAGGAAGAGAAGTCGAGACCACGTACCCAGTCGCCAGGTACAAAATCGCGCAACAAGCATTCCACCAGATAGGGATGGGAGAAGAGCAGCAGGTAACTGTCAGCGTGTCGACCCATGAATCCTCCGTCTTGGTCGTTGCGATGGACCTTCTATTCGCCCCTAGACGGGAAATGAGGTTGTGATCGAACATCGACCTGGAGAAAATGTTCCTGCTGGTGACGGCTAGCCGGATCGGCCGGATACGCGGTCTATACTCCTCGGCATGCCATCCCCCGTCGTCGACGTCCGAGGCCTGCGCAAGACCTACGGCTCGACCATCGCCGTCGACGACGTGTCCTTCGTCGTCGAAGAGGGCGAGATTTTCGGCTTGATCGGTCCGAACGGGGCGGGCAAGACGACGACGATGGAGTGCGTGGAGGGGATCCGCCAGCCGGACCGGGGGACGATCTCGATCCTCTCGCTGGACCCGCGCAAGAACGTCTACGAGCTGCAGAACCGGATCGGGGTGCAGCTACAGCAGGCGCAGCTGCAGAAGCGGATCAAGGTTTGGGAGGCAGTGGACCTATGGGCGGCGCTCTACCCCAAGACCGTCGACGCCGCTGAGCTGCTCGATCGGCTCGGTTTGGCGGGTAAGCGGAATGCCTGGTTCATGACGCTTTCGGGCGGTCAGAAGCAGCGCCTGTTCATTGCCTTGGCGTTGATCAACGATCCGGAGCTGGTGTTTCTCGACGAGCTGACGACGGGTCTCGATCCCCAGGCGCGGCGGGCGATCTGGTCGCTGGTGACGGATATTCGCCACCGCGGCAAGACGGTGCTGCTGACCACCCACTTGATGGAAGAGGCGGAGCGGTTGTGTGATCGGGTGGCGATCATCGAGCATGGTCGCGTGATCGAGATCGACTCACCGGCAGCACTGGTTCGGCGGCATTGCCCGCAGCGCAAGGTGGTCTTCGCCACCGCATGGTCAGGTACCGCCGACGACTTTCGCGCCATCCCCAGCCTGGAGCAAGTGCAGCAGGCGGATGGGACGTTCACTCTCGAAGGCCGCGGCGACGACTTCGTGACGGAAGTGATTCACTTCCTCTCCGAGCGTTCGATCCGGGTCAGTGACTTCCGCACCATCCTGCCCAACCTCGAAGACGTCTTCTTAGAGCTCACCGGCCACGGGATTCGGGAATGAAACCATGATGCTGCGCGGCCTGTGGAAACTGACCTGGGTGGAGCTCAAGGTGTTCCTACGCGAGCCCCTCGGCTTCTTTGCCACGGTGGCCTTGCCGCTGATTGTCTTTCTCCTCCTCGGGCGTTCCCTGGGCGACGACATGCACCGCGCGACGGAGCTCGAGAGCTTCGTACGGGTGACGCTGCCGGTGCTCGCCAGCCTGCTGATGACGTTGACCGCCGCGACGTCGTTGATCGCCATCATTGCGATCTATCGCGAGGCCGGCATTCTCAAGCGCCTGCGGGCGACGCCCCTGCGGCCGCAGACGATCCTCGCCGCACACGTCGCCCTGAAGCTTGGCTTGACGGCTCTGACCCTCGGCTTGATGCTGCTGGCCGGCAAGCGCTTCTACCCGGTGGACCTGGCAGCCGATCTGCTGAGCTTCACCGTCGCCCTGCTGCTCTCAACCCTCAGCGTTCTCTCCCTGGGCTTCGTCATCGCTAGCCTGGTGCCCACGGCACGCTTCGCGAGGCCGGCAGGCAGCGCGGTGCTCTATCCCCTGTTGGCGATCTCCGGCCTCTTCGCCCCGATCGAGGCGTTGCCCGGCATCTGGCAGAAGATCACTCTCTTCTCGCCGGTGACCCACGCGGTCACTCTGCTCCAGGGCATCTGGAACGGCGAGTCGTGGTCAGCCCACGGGCTGGCGGTCGTCGCACTGCTAGCCAACCTCGCCATCTGTACGGCGCTATCGGCGAAGATTTTCAAGTGGGAGTAGTCGACTCGTTCAGCGATGGCGGCTGCGGATGGCACGCACGTACTCCACGCTGTAGCGATGCATGCGAATGATCACCCCACGGCCGCCTCGTGGGCCGATGTGAGGGGTGAAGAACTCCCAGGCTAGATCCCCTTCCGGGGTGACCTCGAAAGCCCGGCCGCGGTTGGTATCGGTGATCAGGGTGTTGCCATTGGCGAGGCGCTGGCAGGCGCCACCGCTGCGGGTGAAGAAGGGCTCGTCTGGCGGTGGCTGGTAGCTCCAGACGATCTCCTCGGTGGTCGGATCGAGCTCGATGACCCGTGAGCGCTTGTGCGCCAAACCGTTGTCGAAGAGCAAGACGTTTCCGTTGTCCAAGACTTGGCCGTGGTGCGGCCCGGAGATCTCGCCACGACCCCAAGACCAGACGACCTCGCGACTCGGCCAGTGGATTGCCGCAAGGGTGTCCTGATGGCGCAAGGTGAGGAGAACGTTGCCAGGGCGATAGAGGGGGTGCTCCTCGGCCGACCGGGAAGACTCGACCCAGTCCATGTTGTTGGCATGCAGCAGGTCGATCGTCCGACGCTTGCCGTGGCTACGCTTGGGGCGGACCGTTCGCAGATCGAGCCGCGCGGGACCCGCGCGGACGAGGTCATAGAGCGACACCTGTTCGAGCTTCTCACCCTCAGCGCTAAAGACTGCGATCGGATTGTCGGTAGTGGGGATCTCGGGATCGATCTTCGGCCGCAAACGATGCTCGGTGGTGAAGGCGAAGATGCGCCCATCCGGCAGCCGCTCGATATCGTGGTGGCTCGCCAGGTCGACCTGCCACAGCAACTTGCCTCTCCAGCTCAGCCGCAGCAAGTAGCGTCCTTTGGCCTGGGGTCGAGCGGGTTGTGGCCCGCCAATAACCAACAGGTCGCCGTTCGGCAGTAGCTCGGCGCGATTCCACACCTGGCCCGCGGGGATTGTCCAGCTGTGGATCGGCTGCCCCACCGGATCGATCAAGGCGAGCTCGGCGCCACTGGTGCTGGTGTAGAGGTTGTAGCCCGGGAACGAGCGATTGCGATCGAGGAAGGTCACGCCGAGCTTGGCGGGATCCGCCTTCTCCTCGGAATAGTCCAGGTAAGGCAAGGCCCGCAATTGCTCGACGTCCGATGGAGCC
>JBCCGX010000505.1:0-7146 GCA_039029035.1 Acidobacteriota bacterium
AGGGGTTGAGGCGCTTAGCTGCTCACGAGTCGCGAAAGGGCCTGGCACTGCGCCGGCCGTTCTGTCTGGTAGCTCGCCAGGTACTGCTCGATGTCGGCGGCGATGGCTCTGTCGGCACAGGCCGCGACGATCGCCAGTAGTCCCTGATGGGGCATCGCCGTGGGCTCCGGGCGCTGCCTCTCTTGTCCCACGAGCTGTTGGAATCGTTCTTCTGCGTCGGTACCGCCACGCCCCATGCTCTGGGCCAGGGCGGCGGCCCTTTCGGCGATGCCGCGCAGCTCGGTGAGCCTGGCTTCGGTCAGCTCAGTCTTTGCCGTATCGTGCTCGATCCAGCAGCGCAGCAGCCAATGGCCCAGAGCTGCGGCATCGCCGTGGTGCAACAACGCCGCCCGCTGGCGCATCTCGGCAACGGGCTCCGAGTCACCCCGCAACGCCGCCCCAACCAGCCAGCCGCGCGGGACGATGGGGTCCACCGGCGTGTCGTCATCCCGCCAGCGCAAAGCAGGCAGCTCGCTCCATGGGATCCATTCCAGGTCCTCGGGGATCTCCCGACGCAGGACGGCGAGACTCTCGGCGTGAAAGGTCTCGCGGGTCGTCATTGAGTCGGCGCCTTGTCGTGCAGTTGCTGGCGGAAGCCCCCGACCCCTTGTTGCGTGGGAGTAATGACTTGCTGATGAAAGCCCTCAGCCAGGCGGTCGCAAGCGGCTGGCAAGTCAGGAGGCAGAGAGCGCAGGGTCTCCCACAGGACATAGAACGCGTTGGGGTCGTGCGATGGCATGAGGCCCGCTTGATAGAACAGGTAACCGAAGGTGCCGCCGTCCGTCGACTTCTGCTCCAGTGCAATCAAGCGAAGGCGCATTTCGGCGTCGTCAGTGATCCGAACCCCCGGCAGCGCCGCCAGGCGCTCCTCCAGGCAATGGACGAGCTCTCGAGTCAATTCGGCGTCGGCGGTCACACGCAATCGGAATTGGACATCGGTTTGAGCGGCGATGTTCGGTGCGAGGAAGAGGCTCAGAAAGAGCAAGAGCATGCCTGGGTTGGTTTGTTTCATGTCTCCATTCGCTCACTTTTCAGCCGTTGCCGGGGGCGAAGTAGCCGAACCAGGTGAAGTATCCACCAACCGCAAAACAGGCGACAAGGACAACGTTCAAGAAGACGGCTTTGGCAAACAGCTTGCCTTTCGCGACCAAGATGTGAGGGAAGAGAATCAGCGCCGTCGCCTTGGCGAGGCCACCCCAGGCGATGAGGTGAATCAGGATCGCCGCGAGACTCGAGGTGTCGGAGTGGGTCACCGCAATCGCGGTGCACGTCATGAAGAGTGCGATGGGGAAGAAGGAGAACGAGACCGTCGAGATCTCACGCTCCACGCCGTCGATCATCTCGAGAAAGTGTTTCCGGTCGAGAACGATCGACAGGGCTCGAACCAACAAGACAGGGCCGACGATCTTCGCAAATAGCACGGTAAATTCCATGTTTGCTCCCGGTTGGCAAGGAAGGTGCGATCGAGCTTCTCCCGATAGCTTCTCACATCAGTCTTCGTCGTCGGGATCGCCCCAGGGCAGAAAGGGGGTGGGAGCACGCGGGTGGTCCCGGATCTCCCAGCTCTTGCGCCACAGGGAGCTGGCGCCGTCGACCCGCAAGGTCTCGCCGCTGATGTACGCAGCGGCCGGTGAGAGCAGGAAGGTCACCGCCGCGGCCACTTCGGGCTCGGTGCCCAGACGCTTGAACGGGGCGTCGGCGCGGATCTGCTCGAGCATCGGGCCGATGAAGGCGGGGTCGTAGCGCGTCAGCCCGTCGCCTTCGATGGTGCCTGGCGCCACCGCGTTGACCCGCACGCCGGCGTGCGCCCACTCCACCGCCAAGGTCTTGGTGAGATTCACCACGCCGGCTCGCGCCGCGCCGGTGTGCGCCATGCCCGGGAAGCCGCGCCACATCTCGGCCACGATGTTGACGATCACGCCGCTGTGCTGCGCCATGTAGCGGTTGTATGCCTCGCGCGCCATCAGAAAGGAGCCGGTGAGGTTGGTCTCGATCACCGCGTGCCAGCCCTTCTTGGAGATCTTCTCCGCCGGGCTCGGGAACTGGCCTCCGGCATTGTTGACCAGCGCGTCGACTCGTGGATGGGCCTCGAGCACCGCCTCCCACAGCGCCGCCACGGAGTCTTCGTCACGGATGTCTACCGGCACGTGAGACGCGCGACCGCCGTCCGCCTCGATCGTCGACACCGCTGCGTTCAGGCGCGCCGTGTCGCGTGCCGCCAGCACCACGTGCGCGCCGAGGGACGCCAGCTCGCGGGCGATCGCCCTGCCGATGCCTGTTCCGCCGCCGGTCACCAGGATCGTTCGGCCGTCGAACAAGCCGGGCCGAAACACCGAGCCTCCGTCCTTCGTCGTGGCCATAGTGCGCCATCTTACCGTCCCAAGGGATCCCAACGACCGTCTACCCCCTGCACAGCCCCATGCAGAGCGCGCCAGTCGTCGCGCAATCGCGCCAGCGGCCTTGGGAGGATGGCAGGCGAGGGGCCGCCAGGAAGGAACGGCTCCGCAGAGGCCAGATCGAACGGCGGGCGAACCACCCCAAGTCGGACCAGGGTCCACCACGTCGTGTAGGCCCGGACACGCCGGTACAGGTGGTCTTCCAGGCGGGCCCGACAATAGGCAAGGAACGTGGCTCGCACGCTGAGCTCGTGGGCGATCCCCGGACGCCACCGGCTGGAGGTGCTGCCCTCGTAGTAGCGCTTCACATACACGGCGTCCGGCACGAAGCGAAAGCGCCCCACGAGCCCGAGGGCCGCAAGCCAGATCCGCTCGGCGTGGATCGAGTCACGGGTTGGGCGGATCCAAAGATGGTGGCGTAGCACCTCGGCCCGGCGCACCAGCCCCTTGAAAGCGCCGTTGAAATGGCCCCGGGCGTAGCAGTCCAACAGCAGGCCGAGCCGCCAGGGATCGTCGTTGTCGATGGGGTGGGGCTGCCATGTGTCGAGCTCGGGCAGGGCGGTGCCGTCGAGGTCGATCGCCCGGGTGGGCCCATAGGCGAGCAGAGTGTCGGGATGGGCGTCCAGGCAGTCGACCAGAGCCTTCAAGGCGTCCCCCGTGGTGCGATCGTCATGGGGGAGGAAGCGCCAGTAGGTACCGCGCGCCTCGTGCAGCAAGAGGTTGAGATGCTCGACCCAATCGAGGCGGTCGGCGCCGCGCAGAAAACGCAACCGTCGATCCCCACGGTGACGATCCTCGAGCCGATCCAGCGCGTCGTCGTCGCCGTGCCGGTCCGAGAGCAAGACCTCCACGCTGGGCGGCATCTCCTCGAGATTCGCACTGATGTTGTCGAGGAAGCGGGCCGAACGATAGAGGGGGATGACGACCGAAACGCGCGGTGGGGTGGTCACTGCAGAATCTCGTCGACCCAGCGACAGGTGTCGAGGGCGAATCGGGGGGCGGTGGTGTACTTGCCCGTATTCACCGTGATGTAAGGGCCATGGCGTTGCGGACCGATCTGCCAACGCTCGTGCAGGCCGCTGTCCGGATCGTCGATGTCGGTGGAGCCCCAGCTGAAGATCACCCCGCCGGCGACCTCGAAGGCGCGCTCGGACTCCAGCAAACGAGCGACCCCAGGCACGTACCGCGCCATGGCCAGCACCCCCTCACGCGCCATGGCCTGGCGATCGACATGGTCCAAGGCCTCGTCGAGATGCGCTCCGTTGAGATCGCGGGTCTCGGCCAGTTTGAACCGCGGATACCACGACAGGTAAAAGTAGCCACCCCCATAGTCGACCACGTCGCCGAACGGTCCGTGGACCAAGGTCGAGGTGGGCACCGAGACCGTGGACAGCTCCGGCGCTCTGGCCCGCAGGACGGCCTTGAAACGAAAGAGCCACGGTTGCTCGGGGGTCAATCCGAGGGCCGCGTCGAAGGCCAGACGGCCCGCCCACAGGCAGTTGATCACCACTGGATAGTGGTGCTGTCTGCGCCCGGCGGAGTTGTCGAGCTCGAGCACGACCCCGTCGGGCTCGATGGCACCGCCCAGGGCATGGGTGTCGGCAAAGAAGCGCACCCGCGGATGGGCGGTGATCGCCTGGCGTAACAAGGCCGCCATGGCCAGGGTGTCGATGGCCTCCTCTTCGGTGACGAAGGCTGCCTGGACGGCCTCCGGTGCGAACTGTGCCGCCAGCTCGGCCTGGCTCAATCGGCGAACCACACGATCCAGACGGCGTCCCAGATAGGTGCCGCCTTCGGCTCGCTGCGTCTCCAAGACCTGCTCTTCGACTGCCTGGAAATGGTCTTCGATCGCGTCTGGCGTGAGCCCACTTTCCACCGGCACGGCATAGTGGAAGCGAGCGCCTCGGATGTACTGGGAAGGCACCAGGTCGGCGATCTCGCGCAGGGCCGAGGCGAACGAGAGCGCCCCGCGGATCAGCAGGCGGTGGGTCAGACGCCGCGGATCCCTGGCATACACCAAGCCGAGATGAATTTTGCCCTCCGAGCTGCCGCTGGCCCCGGCCATCGGCTGGGCACGCCGATCGTAGAGGTCCACTCGGTAGCCCCTCCGCGCCAAGGCCAAAGCCAGGCAAGTCCCTTGAATCCCCGCCCCGAGGACGCCGATCACAGGCAAGCTCATGGGCGAAGGTTAACCCAGAACCGGAGCCCATAGAGCGTGTTGAGGCAGAGAAAAAGCGCAGTGCTCTTGCGCGCCTCTCGGGTGTGCTCGTAACGATTCTCGTGTGTCTCGATGTGGCCCAAAAGAAAACCACCCGCTCGCTGTGGCCGTCGATCGACGCCGCTTACTGGGCAAGACCATCGTGAGACCGGTGTAGCATGAGCGCCATGAGGACTCCAGTCCCGACCTGGCTTGGGCGGGTCATGGGGAGCCGGTCGATAACTTCCTCCGGCGCCATAATCTCGCTCACCCTCGCGACCGCTGTCGCCTTTGGCCTTGCGACTACGGCCGTCGCCGCTCCCGTGTCGTACGAAGAACCGCCGACTTTGCGCGCTGACGACCTGCTGTCGGCCGGGTTGCTGAAGGGGCCGCACCACACTGTCGATCCCGAGGTTCGGACCGATGGCTTCATGGCCTACTTCGCCCTGCGGAGCGACTACGGTATCTATAAGGCCGCATCGGTGGATGAGGCCGCCATCCGGGTGCGTGAGATCTACGCCATCGCAGCGCTCGATGACATGAAGCGCCACCAACTCGCTGGCAAGGGCGTCGCTGAAGGCGTGAAGCAGCCCTTCTTGGCGGCGAAGAATGTAGTGACCCGGCCCGCCGAGACCATGCAGAACCTGGGCAAGGGGATCGGCCGCTGGGTCGAGCGCGGCAAGCTCAGCCTGCGCCAGGCCAAGAAGAAAGCCGAAGAAAGCGCCGAAGACGTCAAGGAAACCTACAACGAGCGGCGACAGGCGCGCCGAGCCGCGAAGCTGGCCGAGGAGGAAGTGAGAGAGCGGGCGATCGCCGCTGGCCGAGATCCGGACACCGCGGTTGCAGAGTACCGGCAGCGGCGTGATGCTGAAGAGTCTTCGGGCCTGGCTGCCGAATCCGATGCTCAGCGCCAGCAGGAACGGATCCGCTGGGCGGCGGACAAGCTCGAGAAGGCGGCCTACAAGTTCATCGGCTATGACAAGGCGCGGCGCCAGCTGGCGCATGATCTCGGCGTGGATCCCTACAGCACCAACCTACAGCTACAGGAGCGGCTCGATGCCATGGCCTGGGCTCTATGGGCCGGGCAATTCGGTAGCGGATTCGTCACACCGTCGATCGAAGCGCTCGACTATGCCGGGCAAGTCGATAGCCTCGTCTGGGCGAGTCATCCCAAGGATTTGGAGGTCCGAAACCGCAAGCAGCTGAAGGCGATGGGTGTCGACCGCGACACCATCGACGCGTTCTTTGAGAATTCTTTCTATTCGACCTCCGATCGCACCCAAATGGTGGCCGATCTGGCGTCGCTCGATCAGGTCGCGGGTCTCAGCCACTTCTTCAGCTTGGCTGCGGGCGCCGACGGCTGGCTCCTGGGAGCCTATTACCGTCGTAGCGCCGGCTTGCTCGCCGACGCCCATCGCAGGCGGCCCCTGGATCGGATCTTCGAGCCCGGTGAGACCCTTGTTGCGGCACTGAGCCGCGACGGTGCCTTGCTGTTGGTCTTGGCGGTCGATTACCTGGCGTGGACCGAAGGCATCGATCTGGTGGCCAGCGGCATCGAGCGCCAGCGGCGGGCGGCGGGTTTCGATGGCAACGTGGTGTTACTGCTCGGAGGTGACTTGACAGCGAGGGCGCGGCAAGGTGTCGAAGCCCTCGGCTGGACCCTCGAGACCCGGCGCCCCTTGATCGGGCGGAGCCCGGACAACCATGAAGGAGCAGTGTGAGGAAGGAATTCATCGTCGATGAATTCCTGGCCAACACAATGGCCATTCTTCGTCTGGTTTCATCCGAATAGGTCACATTTGAATAGAACATATTACGGTTCTTCGCGGATTCAACATCCCTGAACCGGTGGCGGGAGGCCTTTTGGCGACATCTGCTCTCTTTCCTGGTATCAAAGGGCATCGGCGTTGGGCATGAGAGAGTCGCGTATCGGCAGGCAGGTCGTGCCGCCATGAGGCTGGAACGCCTACCGTCGCTCTACCGAAGTGGCACCGTCCATCGCTCACCTTCGCTCGATCTCCGATTCCCGCGCCGCCGCACCGTTCGGCCAGCGGTGGTGGTTGCGCCGGAAGGGCGCGAGCCCAAGCCGCCACTCCTGCACTCGGAGCTCTTTCCGGACGAGGCCGAGTCCGATCGCAAGCTCGCTCGATGGGCGTTGCTCGTTGCCCTGGTCTTCCACGGAGCGCTGCTCTGGGTTGTCTTGCCGGAGCTAGATTTTTGGCCGGAGCGCGAGAGGCCGGAACGGATCCGAACTGTTTTCGTCGTCCAGCCAACTCGTTTCCGGGCTCCACCCCCTCCACCGCCAGCCGGGGGTCAACCGCAGTCGAAGCAGCGCAAGAAGTTGATCCCAGTACCGGATCTGACACCCGACTTGCCGGAACCTTTGCTGATGGACTTGCCGGAGATCGAGTTTCCGGAGATCGACTTGCCGGTCGAGATCCCACCCGGACCGGGGGGACCCGCCTCGACACCCGCAGTGGGCGGCGGTGGGCCGGGCGGCGGCGACGGGTGGGC
>JBCCGX010000506.1:0-7136 GCA_039029035.1 Acidobacteriota bacterium
TGCGAGTATCCGATGTACATCGGTCCGATGAAGGTCTGGCGTCCGACGAACACAAGACCGGAATAGATCAGGTCGCTGAGCTCCGCATCGCTGGTGTCGGGCCAAACGTTGCCGGCTTCCAACAGGCCGCCCAGATGCAGGCCGTTGGCGAACCGGTGGTAGAAGCCGAGCCCACCGAGACCCATCACGTCACCGCGCAGGGCTTCAGGCCGCAGGCCCGACAAGTTGAAGAATCCGCCGAGGGAGAACTCGGAATAGTCGGGCAGTTCGCTGGACAGCTCGCTACCGAAATCCAGGCTGGCGAAGATCGTATTCGAGCCCCGGGACCAAGCACTGATCCAATCGATCTGCAGCCGATCGAACTCATCGTCGGCCCCCAAGCTATCGACAGAACGAGAGAAGTCGATCCGGCCCAGCGAGCCACTGCGCGGGAAGTCAGTGCTGTCCAGATGATCGATGGTCAAGGTGGCGTGGTAGCCCCCAGTGTCGACATCCACGAAGTTCGACAGGATGGAGCTGTCGGCTTCGAGCGAACCGGTCTCGACGCCGATCCGTAGCTCGCCGTAGTTGCCGAGTTGGATGCCGAAATCGACACCCACTTCGATGGCCGTGAGCTCGACGCCGCCAAAGGGCCCGCTGGGATCCAGCAGCTCGTCCTCCCGGACGTCGACGTAGGGGGCGACGAAGGTGAAGCCGCGAGGGTCGAAGGGCTGAAAGAGCTCGGTAAACAGCCGATTCTCCTCGCCGACGGTCAACAGCAGCTTCCACTCGGCCCCCAGGCGATTGAGCTGCGTGCGGCGATAGGAGGCCAGTGCCAGGAAGCCGGAATCACCCTCGAGATTGGATTCCAAACGCAGGCCCGGCCGCAAGAACCCAGGTCCCCAGCTCTTCTCTTCGACTTCGATGGCGAGCTCGACACCGTCTGGCGCGGGCTCGAATTGGAAGTCGACATGGGCGAAGTCTCCCATCTGGTAGACCCGCCCGAGATCTTCGCGCAGGGTTTCGAGATCCAATAGGGTCCCCACCCGGCTTCGCAGCCGCTTGGTGATCTGCCGCGGATCGACTCGCTCGGTGCCCCGCACCGTCAGCCCATGGATCCGCTGCGCCTCGAGCCGCCAGTCCAGCTCGTGGCGCTGGCGCGCTCGGACCGCCTGGAACTCCGCCGGATCCACGGCAAAGGCTTCGAGCTCCGCGGCGGCGGCGCGCGCCGCTTGCCGCCCGAGATCGATCGCGTCGCCGACGCGGCCGAAGCTCGCTGCCGAGATGTCGCCCAGATCCGGAACGATCAAGAGATCCGACGGCCTGATGTCCTCGCGTGAAGCCACCGTGTTGCGCTTGTTGAGCACATTGAGGGTCTGGGACATGACGCTGAAGAAGGCCGGCGCCTCACCGACCGAGCGGCTCGGCGTACCGATATCGACGGCGATGACCCGCTCCCCGCACAGCTCGCGACCGACGTCGACCGGCAGATTGCGCACGATCCCGCCGTCGACCAGCAACTGGCCATCGATCTCGACCGGCGAGAAAACACCCGGAATCGACATGCTGGCGCGGATCGCATTGGCCAACGAACCGTCTTGCAGCGCCACCATGGCGCCGTCATCGAGATCGGCGGCGATGGCGCGAAAAGGAACGTCCAGGTGATCGAAATCCACCGCGCCAGCGGCACGCAAGGTGAGGATCTTGAGCATGAATCCGAGCTTCTGCCCGGCGATGATCCCCGCCGGTGCACGGATCCCCTTCTTGCCGATCCCGAGCTCGAGCGGCAACAGGGCCAGGAAATCATCTTCCTTGCGGCGAAACGAGGTCTGCTTGCGCGGCGGCGCATCGTTGAACGCATCGGCCCAATCGATCCTTCGCAGCTCGGCGTCGAGCTCATCCGGAGTCCAACCGGCGGCGTAGAGCCCGCCGACGATCGCGCCCATGCTGGTGCCGACGACACAATCGACGGGCACATTGAGCTCTTCGAGCACCTGCAGTACCCCGATGTGGGCCGCGCCGCGCGCGCCACCGCCGCTCAGTACCAATGCGGTACGCGGCCGTCCCTGATCAGCCATCGCTGACGCTGCCGCCAAGCCTGCCCCCAGCACGAGCAGCACTGTCACCGCAAGGTAGGCCGCGACCCCTACCTTGGGCCTCATGGGGTGACGTCCTTGAAGGAGAGTCGGAAGAACAGCGCGTAGAGCACCGGGACGACGCCGAGGGTCAAGAGGGTCGCGAACACCAGACCGACCATAATCGCCGCGGCCATGGACTCGAACAGCGGACCGCCACCCAGGTAGAGCGGGATCATGCCGCCGAGGGTGGTAAATGTGGTCAGCATGATCGGCCGCAGCCGCCTCTGGGCCGACTCGATCACCGCCCGCTCCGGCGAGGCGCCGGCGGCGACCTCGACCCCGATGCGATCGATCAGGACAATGGCATTGTTGATCACGATCCCCGCCAGTGAGATCACCCCGAGCATGGTCATGAAGCCGAAGCTGGAGCGCAGCAGGAGCAAGCCGAGCACGACGCCGATCAGGCCGAGGGGTATGGTCAAAAGGATGATCGCCGGCCGCCGGAACGAGTTGAACTGGCCAACCAGCAGAAGCACCACCAGGAGGCCGGCGATCGGCAGCTTGTCGGTGATCGACTGGTTCGCTTCGCGCGAAGCCTCGTCTTCACCGCCGATCTCCCAGCTGTAGCCAAGCGGCCAAGAAGCCGATTGCTCCGCCAGCCACGCCTGCACCTGCGGTAGCACCTGGTTCACCGAGTAGCCCGGTAGCAGCTCGGCCTGGACGGCGACGGTCTGCAGGCGGTCGCGGCGTTGGATGTTCGCCGGCTGCCACTGGATCTCGGCATCGGCCACTTGCTCGATCGGCACCGACGCCCCGGTCGACTGTGAGAAGACGTTGACGCTGCCGAAGCGATCGAGGGTGTTGCCGCCGGCCTGATTCGAGCGCAGCGTCACCGGGATCACCTTGTCGCCCTCGCGGTAGGTGGTGGCGTCATAGCCCGACAGCAGGGTCTTGAGGGATAGGGCAACGTCTTCGTTGGTCACCCCGGCGCGCTGCGCCCGATCGTCGTCGACCCTGATCAGCAGCTTCTTCGAGCGCGCTCCCCAGTTGTCGGTAATGTCGATCGGGCCATCGATCGAGCGCAGAAAACCCTTCAGGTTGTCGACCAGGTCGAACACCTCCTCGTAGGCGCGGCCGGAGATCCGCACAACGATCGGCTTGCCGCCGGGCGGGCCAGCCGCCAACGGCTCGATGGTCGACTGCACGGCGGGGATCTCGGCGGCGAAGCGGCGCAGCTTCTCGGCTGCCCAATCCGTCGACCGGCGGGTCGTGGTGTTGATCATCAACAGGGCGTAGGCCGAGCTCGACTGCTCAGGATCGTGGCCGAGATAGAAGCGCGGCCCGCCATTGCCGAGGAAGGTCGTGTAGTCGACGATGCCGTTGGCTTCGTCCTCGCCGCCCAAGAGACGCCCGAGCCACCCTCTCGTCGATGGCAGCGGCTCCGCCTGGCCAACGATCAGCTCCTCGGCGATGTAGTGCTCGATGCGCTCGACCACCTGCTCTGTGGTGGCGAGAGGAGTACCGAAGGGCAGCTTGATCTGGGCGGTCAGGGTCGGCCGGTCGTCATCGGGAAAGAAGATCACCGGCACGAAGCCAAAGAGCTGCAAGCTCGAGGCGAAGATCACCAGGACCACCGCCAGCGTAACCCAGGGCCGCCGCAGCAGCAGCAAGAGAAAACGCCGATAGCGGCGATAGAAGGTGCTATCGAAGGCGCTGCCTTCCTCTTTCTTCGCCACCCGCAGGAAGAGCGAGCAGAGCAGTGGGATCATGGTCAGAGCCAGGGCCCAGGACGACAACAGCGTGATGGTCACGACCTTGAACAGCGAGCCGGTGTACTCGCCGACCGCCGACTCCGCCAGGTAGATCGGCAGGAAGGCCGCGGCGGTGGTCAGAGACGACACCAGCAGCGGGATCGCTAGCTCGCCAGCCGAGCCGACGGCGGCATCGACGGGCGATTTGCCCTCGCTCATCTGGACCATGATCGATTCCGACATCACGATCGCGTTGTCGACCAAGAGGCCGAGGGCGATGATCAGCGCGGCGAGGGACATTTGATCGATCCCGACGCCCCACATCGGCATGAAGATGAAGGCCATGACGATCGCCATCGGGATCAACGAGGCGACCACCAAGCCGGTGCGCAGGCCGAGAGAAAGCAGCATCACCAGCATGACGATGCCGACCGCCTGGAGCAGGTTCTCGACGAAGCTCTGCACCTTGACGTCGACCAGTTCGCCGCCGTCTTGCAGGATCGCCAGATCGACACCGTGCGGGAACAAGCCCTGCAAGCGCTCGATCGTGGTCCGAAGCTCGTCGCCGAGAGCGACGACGTTGCCGCCCTCGCGCATCGAGATGGCGATCAGCAGGCCGGGCTGGCCGTCGACCCGCACCTTGCTTTCCGGCGGATCGAGGTAGCCGCGCTCGACCCGCACGATGTCGGCGAGCGGCAGCAAGCTGCCCGAGGGCATGGGGATGAGGGCCCGGCGCAGGTCGGCGACCGACTCGAAATCACCGGTCGGCTCGAGCACGATCTCCTCCGCCGGGGTGCGCACCTCACCGCCCGAGTCGATGATGTTGCGCGCCGAGAGGATGCCTCGCAGCTGCTGCGGCGACATCCCCAGCTCGGCCAAGCGGGCGTTGGTGTACTCGATGAAGATGCGTTCGTCCTGCACCCCGTAGACGTCGACTTTGGCGACGTCATCGATCAGCAGCAGCTCGTCGCGAACCTGCTTCGAGACCTCTTCGAGCTCGGCATAGGAATAGCCCTCGCCGGTGAGGGTCACCAGGGTCGAGAAGACATCGCCGAACTCGTCGTCGACCCGCGGTGGCAAGGCGCCCTCCGGCAGCTCGTTTTGCACGCGGTCGACCTTGCGCCGCAGTTGGTCCCAGATCGGGCGCATGTCGCTGTAGCGCTCCTGAATGTTGACCGTGATCAACGAGACACCCGGCTTCGATTGACTAGCCAGGGAATCGAGCTCGGGCATCTCCTGGATCGCCTTCTCGAGCTTGTCGGTGACCAGTTGCTCGACCCGTGCCGGACTGGCGCCAGGGAACTCGGTGATCACCAGCGCCGCTCGGATGGTGAAACCGGGATCCTGCGCCTGCGGCATACTGCTATAGCTGCGGATGCCGGTAAGGACGATCACCGCCAACAGCACGAAGGTGATGCGATTGCGCTCGATCGCTGCTCGGGTCACGCTCACGGCGCTTCTCCCGTGCCGATGCTGCGGACAGTCATTCCGTCGGTCAAGCGCCGGACGCCGGCGGTCACCACCCGCTCACCGGCTTCGACGCCGGACAGGATCCGCACGCCGTTCTCGCCCAGCTCACCGACTTCGACCGGCCGGCGGCGGACCGTAGCGGTGTCGCCGGTACCGGCCTCGAGGACCATGACGAAGCTGCCGTTCTGGTCCTCGCCGACCGCGACCAGCGGCACGTGGATCGCCGGGCTGCCGAGCGGCTGGCCATCGTGACGCACCCGTAGACCGACCTCGGCGGCCATACCCGAGCGGATCGCCGCGTTGTCGTCGTCGATGCGTAGGGTCACCGGAAAGGTCGACGAGCCGCTGGAGGTGACGCCGACCTCGGTGACCGTGCCGTGGAAGAGGCGCTCGGGGAAGGCGTCGAAGGCGACGTCCGCCGTCTGACCGGCCTCGATCTGCGGGATCAGCACCTCCGGCACCCGGATCTCGACCTCGGGTGAGGTATCGGCGGTGAGACGAAACAGCGCCTGGCCGCCCGAGACGTTCTCGTTGACCTCGACATCGACCGTCCCGACAGCGCCGTTCATTGGTGAGACGAGCACCGTGTAGCGGACCTGTTGGCGAGCTTGCTCCAGGGCCTTGGCCGCCGCCTTGACCTGCGCCGCGGCCGACTCGGCGGCCGCCCGGCCGGCGTCGAGCTCGGCCCGCGACGCGTTGTTGTTCTCATACAGGGCGCGGGTGCGTCCGTAGTCGGCCTCGGCCTGGCGCAGGCTGGCCCGGGCCTGGGCCAGGCTGGCCTCGGATTGCTCCACGCTGAGCTCGAAGTCGGTGGCGTCGAGGCGCGCCAGAACCGTGCCCCGGCGCACCCGGTCGCCGACCTTGACCCCAACGAGCTCCACTGTGCCGCCGACCCGAAAGCTCATGCGAGACTCGATACCGGCCTTGGCGACGCCGGCGTAGGCCGCACGGTCACCGCCACCGGAAGTTTCCACCACATGGGTACGCACCGGACGAATCACCGGCTCCGGCGCTTCGACCTCCTCGCCACACGCCCAGGCGAGCAGCAGGACAGCCGCGAGGCCGAGACGAAAAACGAAGTTCGAAATGGATGCGGGCATAGTCACTCTCCCTGCTGCGGCCACGGCGTGACGCCGCGGTCGTCGAAATAGCGATCGAGCCGCTCGAACCAAGCGTCGCGGGCGGCTGGGCTGGTGAAGAAGTCGAATCGATTGGCCGCGCGCTGCAATTCCATGAGATCGATCAGGAAGTCGTGCACGGCGTTGGTCGCCGCCTCCTCGGCGCTCAGCGCGGCGTTCTGCGCATCGAGAAGATCGATGATCGAGACCACGCCACGACTGTAGGAATCGGCCACCAGGTCGAGATTCTGCTCGGCGGCGGTCGCCGCCTCCTCGGTCAGCTCGATGGCGGCGAACGACGCGCGCGATGCCACCAGGGCGCTGCGGATGCGCTGCTCGATGCGATCGGAGGTAGCTGCGAGCTGGTGCTCGAGCTGCGCCAGGGTCTCTTCGGCCTGCACCTGGTCGGCGCGGCGCGAGCCACCGGTGAACAGCGGCAGCGAAGCCCCGAGGGTCAACGACCAGCTAGTGTCGTCGGGCAAGCCCGGGGCGCTGCCATCGGCGCCGACGCCGTCATCGGCCAGCAGCTCGTCGAGCGCCGCCTGCAAGGTCACCTGCGGCAGGTAGAAGGCGCGCCGGGCGGCTGAGACTTGCCGCCGCTGCGCGGCGATGCTGGTCCGCAGCCGGATGATCTCGGGCGCGATCACCGTCCCCTCGCTGACCATGAAGTTGCTCAGGGTGTGAAAATGCCGCGGTGTCTCGATATAACCGTCGAAACGCGTCTCGCCGGTGACCAACAA
>JBCCGX010000507.1:0-7118 GCA_039029035.1 Acidobacteriota bacterium
AAATGCACGGTCTCTGGTTCGGTGATCACGGGGCTCGAGCGGCCTGACCTCGAAACCGCTCGCAGCCTTTCGAGGCTCAGGGCGGCTGGCCACGGGCTCGAGCCACGGGTCGGATCATCGCAGGGATTTCGATTATTGGAATCTCACCTCGCTCGACGGCGCCCGAGCCCAGGCTCTTGATCCGCCGTTTCGGCGGTGGTGGCGGTCGGTTGGGTGGAGGTGGACCGGTGAAGGCGAGGGCCGGCGGATAACAGCCGTTCGGAAATCGGACTACGGCTCGCCGGTTCCCTGTGCGCAACCCTTCGGACGCTCCCCAATACTGCTCCAGGAATGCAGCGAGCTCGGCTTGGAGCTCGATACGGGCCGACTTCGACGCAACATGGAACGGCGGCCGAGTGGATCGCTGGGTCTGCCGAGTCTGCGGCTCGAGAGGGTTCTGGCTCAGGACCCGCTCGATGCCGGCGACTTCGTTGCCCTGGCGGCGCTCCGCTTCCTCACTCTCGATCTCCCGGATCAATTCGGCGATTTGTCTTCGGTATTCTTCAGGTGTCAGGTTGCGGAAAGCAGGCAGTGGGGCCAGGGTGACGAGGTAGCGGGTGGCGAAGTCGTAGCGGCTGACGTCAAGGCCGCGGTTCTTCGCCGACCATTCTTTTGATCGATTGAACCAGAACCCTTCGAGTGGCTCGCCGTGGACGAGAGGCGTGGCCGAGTGAACGCCTGGCCACTTGAAAGGCGACTCGACCAGGCCTTCTTTGACACCTTGGCGGAGGTGATACTTCAGGCGGCGCCATTGGGCTTCGGGCTCGTCGGAGACCACAATGCCAGTGTACCGCCCGTCCCAGAAGGCGCCGCGCCAGCCGCGCAGCCGCCCACCGATCTCCTTGGAGACGTTGCCGCTCAAATGGTGCATGAATCGCGACAACTGCTGTTGATCGCGGACGACGCAGAGGCAGTGGAGATGATTGGCTAGCCAAACTGTCGAGCACAGTTCCAGGGGCGAGACCTCCAAAGCGCGGCCGATGAGGCCGACCACGACCTCGTTGAACCGGCGAGGATCGGGCGAGGGAGTGAGCATCGCTCGGGCACCGATCACTCGGCAGGTGACCTCGACGAGGACGCCGTCCGTGTTTTGGGGTATGAAGCGTGGCAATCGTCCCATCTGGATCTCCGGCGCCTACACTTGTGACAAGCGCTAGAGATCTACACACGTAAGTGGGGGCTCCGATTCGCCAAAAGGGCTGAAAAAAGTCGCGGAGGGGCGCTGGAAGGCCGTCCTTTGAGGGCGCCAGGCCCCTCAGTTGATGAAATAGAGGAGTTGAATCAGAGGCGTGCCAGGCACTTCTAACGCCACCTGCATCACGCTCTCGACCGGCTACTGCGCCCCTGAGCTCGGTCCGGTGTTGCGGTGGTAACCCCATAGGTGGTCGAGGGGTTTGAAGGTGAAGATGCCTTGGGTGCCGGCCTCGATGCCACCGAAGACGCCGAAGCTGGCGGCGGTCGGGAGATGCTCTTCGAGCATCAGAGCGGTGGCTTCGGCGACCAAGAAGTCGTCGAGGTAGACGCGGAGGGTGCCGTTGGGGTCGATCTCGCTGGTGGCTGGACCGTTGAAGGAGCGGCTCCACCAGACTTCGAGGATGGCGCCGTTCGGGTCGACCAGCTCCAGCGGGGTCGCCTGGCCGCTGGCGTCGTCGGACTGCCAGTCGATGATGAGGTTGCGCTTGGACGCGATGATGCCGGTCTCGACCAGGCTGATCTCGAGCAGCGATTCCGGCCCGTGGGGCGGTGCGTCGTTGCGCAACTCGAAGATGCGAAAGCTCTCTCCTTCGGCCATGGACAGTTCGTGGGTCTGGATCCAGAAACGGAACATGAGGCGATGCGGTGGGCGCAGCGGGCCGCCGGGGCAGTGGGGACCGAACTCTTGGGTGACGCCACCGGTGGTCAACAGGCCGAGAGCGTTGCCCAGACGGTAATCGCAGTTGTCGGTGACATGGGGCGAGCCGATCTGGCTGGCCCATTGGAAGGCCTCGTCGCAGTCTTTGGGTGGCTCGATCTCGGTCGCCTCGGCGGCCGGTGTCGAGAGGAGAGCCGTGAGCAAGGCGAGAGCGAACGGGATGATGAGGGAGCGCAAAGTCGGACGCCGAGAGTCACGCTCGAGGGGTTCGGGGTACCGCATGTTGAGATCTCCATTGGCAGTTGAAAAGGCCGCGGACATTCCCTGTCGTTCTCATACGCAATAAAGATCGGAACTTTTTGTCATCGGGCTGACATGTTTTTCCGTCGGATGTTGCGTCGTGGATAGACGCAGGCTCACCGCGAGCACCCAGCGCCCGCTGGTGGGCATCATCAACCGACGGTTGCCAGGAGGAATCCCATGAGCAGAATCCAAAGGATCGGTCTCGCAGCACTACTTCTCTTCGTCGCGACGGCGGCCCAGGCCGAGGAGCCCGCGGTGGTCGAAATCGCAGAGCCCGGAGTGATCGCAACCCTGCCGGCGGAGGGGACCGCCGAGCCGAACGTGGAGCCCGAGGCGAGTGCTCCGGCCGGCGACCAGACTGCTGCCGACCAGGCCATCACCGTGGAGTGGAAGCTACCGGGGCTCGACGACAGTCTGATCCTGCAGTCCGGCGGGAGCTGTGGTGCCTGCAACTGCAACGAGGACGACGATTGCCAGGCCATCTGCGGCAAGCCGGCCTCGTGCGAGCGGCGCATCTGTCCGTGTGCCACCTGTACTGGTAGCTGTCAGTGCTGAGGCGCTTCGATCCCGGGCTTGCAGCCCCGTAACCGTGGAACGAGATGGGTTCGTTGGGCGCTCGGGGTCAGAGACCCCGGGCGCGCGCTCTTTCCCGGCTCTTCGTTTAGATATGCCTATTCGCATTTATTGATTCGTCGGCGCCCGGGTGCTAGCCTTGCCGAGAATTCACTCGACAGGAGATGACCGATGCGGCACCCAAGGGGCACCTTCCTGCGCGCTTTGTCTCTATGGACGACTGCGGGGTTGTCGACGCTCGCTGCCGTACTGACTGGGGCCGCCGCCTCGATCGCGCAGAGTGACGGCACCGCCGGACTGGAGCTCGAGTCCCTCATCGGTGGCCTGTCCACCGCGGTGGATATCACCCATGCCGGTGACAGCCGCCTCTTCCTCACCGAGCAGGGCGGGCGGATCCTGATCTACGACGGCTCGCCCACCCCTCCAACCTTCCTCGATCTGAGCGGCTTGATGGGCAGCGGATTCGAAGGCGGGCTGAAGAGTGTCGCCTTCCATCCCGACTACGCGACGACCGGCTGCTTCTTCGTCCACTATTCCGACGTGCTGGGCGATTCGGTCATCGCGCGCTACGAGGTGTCGGCCGACCCGAGCGTCGCCGATCCCGATAGCGGCGTCACCCTGCTGACGGTCGATCAGACGACGGACATCCATCGCGGCGGTCAGATCCAGTTCGGGCCGGACGGCTTCCTCTACATCGGTCTGGGCGACGGTGGACCGCAGACCGATACCGAATGCCACGCCCAGCGCCCCGACACCCTGCGGGGCAAGCTGCTGCGGATCGACATCGATCAGAACGTCACCACGCCGCCGTTCTACGGCATCCCGGCAGGCAACCCCTTCGGCGGCCCAGGGGAGCCGGCGGCGGAGGTGTGGGCCCTCGGCCTGCGCCAGCCGTGGCGCTTCTCTTTTGACCGTGCCTCCGGCGATCTCTACATCGGCGACGTCGGCCAGGACAGCCGCGAGGAGGTCGATCGCGAGCCGGCCGGCAGTCCCGGTGGCCTCAACTACGGCTGGCGGATCATGGAAGGGACCTCCTGCCACGACCCGGATCCGATCG
The DNA here is from genome assembly GCA_039029035.1 of Acidobacteriota bacterium. Classification (GTDB taxonomy): domain Bacteria; phylum Acidobacteriota; class Thermoanaerobaculia; order Multivoradales; family J023; genus JAAELT01. The sequence goes on from JBCCGX010000507.1 coordinate 3,825, forward strand.
ATCCCGACTGCCCGGCGACGACGCCTTCCTGCGGCGATCCGAGCTTCACCGCGCCGATCTTCGATTACCCCCTCACCGAAGGCAACTGCTCGGTGACCGGTGGCTACGTCTACCGCGGCAGCCAGCTGGCAGCGCTGGCTGGCCGCTACCTGCACGGCGATTGGTGCAGCGGCCGGATCTGGGCGGCCGACGACGCCGCGGGCTCCTGGAGCCGCGAGGAGCTACCGGTCAGCCTGCCGGGGATCATCTCTTTCGGCGAGGATCTTGCGGGCAACCTCTACCTGACCGACGGCAGCACCCTCTACCGGCTGAACGATCCCGGCGCGATCTTCTTCGACGGGTTCGAGTCTGGCGACGTCTCGGCCTGGTAGCCGCTCGAGTCCCTACCAGCCCTCCGCTGCCGCTTCGGCGTCGGCGAGCTCCTCCAGCCGGCGACCGTAACCGTGCTTTTCGATCAGCCGGTTGATACCGGGAAGCCGTTCCAAGCTGTGTGGCAACGGCCTCCCTTCGAGGCGGCAAGATGAAGTGCCTGGCGGCAAGATGAAGTGCCTGGCACCACCTAGTCGCTATCGCTGTCGCTGTCGCTGTCGCTGTCGCTGTCGCTGTCGCTGTCGCTGTCGCTGGCACTGTCGCTATCGCTGTCGCTGTCGCTATCGCTGTCCTCGTCATCCTCGCCACAGATGTTGTCTTCGTTGTTGATGCGATTAGCGATCTCCCGGACCCAATCGCAATCATCGGGGGATCGCGCGGGGTCGGCCAGCAGGGCGTCGAGATCGACCAAGACCTCACCGAGGGTGGTTGCCAGATGATCAGGGTCGTCGATGCAATTGCAGACCGCCAGGCGGTTCGAGGCGACGTTGAGCGCTGCGGCCATCAGCTGGGCATCGGCCTCTTCGCACTTGTCGTTGCGGGGCTGGGGATCCAGGCGGTCGCAGAGTGCGTCGACATCGGTCACCTCGGAGAAGGTCTGATAGCCGTTGACGCGGTCGACGTACTGCGGCAGATTGTCGTGCTCGCCGGAAGGATGGGGGCCTTTGCACTGACGCTTCCAGAAGCCCTGGGTCCTGGCGTCAGGTTCTACCGGCTGGCACGTGCTGACGGAGAAGGAGCACGTCGCCTGGTTACCGCAGGTGTCGGTGGAGGTACAGACCACCTCGGTCGTACCGGGCTCGAAGAACGATCCGGATGACGGATCGCAGAGTACCGGCTGGGTGCCATCGCAGTTGTCGTCAGCCGTGATGGTGAAGTCCACCACCGCGCCGGACTGGCCTGAAGTGTTGTCGATCACGACATCGGTACAACCCTCGAGAGCCGGCCCGGCTCCGTCGAAGCGGATCGCTGTGGTCGTCGCAGAGACAGGACCGAGAGTCGCCTGGGCGGTGACTTGGACCTCGTTGTCGCAAGCCGCGAGAGGGGTCTCCAGAGCGAAGGTAGGATCGTTGCCGCATCCTGTACAAATCTGAATCGGCGGCCCGCCGTTGACGTTGGCAAAGACTTCGTCGACTGCGACGGGCGTGCCGCTAATCGACTCCGCCGAGCCACGCACGGTTGGTGCCGTCTCGGCGGTACACGCTGGCAGAGGGTCCAGGTTGACCTGCAGCGGTGGCGTTACGTCTTTGATCTGTCGGCACTCGACCTCGAGGTCCAAGATCGGTGGGAGCTCCGTCGTGCTGATGCCGCCACCCGGGTTGACCGAGGTGACGATCGGCGAGAAACCATAGGTCCCCTGCGGCAAACAGGCCACCACCAGCCCTTCGTTCGCCGCTGTCGCTTGCGTCGTCGGGGTGCCGCTGGCGTTCGCGCTCACCTCGTAGTCGACGGGATTCGACTCGAAGTCGAGACCGGAGAAGCTGCCGACGCCCTCGAGGCGAGGATCGAAGAAGTCGCTCGCGGTCGATTGGAACGACAGCTTCAGCTGACCGAAGCAACGCCGGATCGGAGCATCGATCGTCTGCCCAGGCACGATCTCGAGCTTGGGAGAGCCCAGGTCGAGAACCGAAACCGTCGAGTCCTGATAATCCTCGATGCCGCTCGACGTGTCGCGAAAGTCCAGGGTCAGGTCCCGCACCCACCAAAGCGTGTTCTCTTGCAAGAGGCCACCGAGAAGGATCTCGTAGCTCCCAGCAAAGGCATTGATCTGCGGATCCGAGTCGAAGCTACCCTGAAATGGGGTGCTGGTCAGGCCGCCGAAAGCGCTCTTGGTGGCCCCGAGAGCCAACTCGTCGATCCCGGTGGCCTCGATCGCGGAGCTGGCCGTAACATCTTCGAGGCAAGAGCCGAGAGCATCCGGAGCAGGACCTGCGAGGAAGATTTCACCGGTGACGAAGCCTGGGTCGATCACGAAGGTGTCTGCGAGATCTACGATGTCACCCGCCGTGACGGGGACGCGGCCATTGGATCCCTCGAGAAAGGGAGCCCTGAACTCCTGCTGGCGGAACGACAAGTTGCCGACGACCCTGTAGGGGCCAGGCAACAAGTTCTCCAGCTCGAAATTGCCGAACCGGTCGACGCGACGGTTGCCGAAAGGGCCACCATCCGCGATCACCAGGGGCGGCGCGGTCTCGAACTCACCGAGCATGTCGATCTGACCCACGATCGTTCCCAAGTCCCCGACCTCGGGTACGACGACGGTGAGCTGGACGATCTCGTCGCAACTGACGGGGGTGAAGAATCGCCGCTGAAGACGAACCGTGTCGTGGCCTGGATCGGTGCCCAGCTGGTACACGACGTCGACCTGGTAGCGTGAACCGTCGCCGCGCACCGCGAGATACTCCTGACCCGAGCCTCGGTCGATCCCGAAGTCGATGGCCTGGCCCACGGGGAAGGAGTTGGAGCCAGGGGCGGTTTCCCTCGCCGCAACCAGGAAGCCGCCGTCGACCGTCGCAGGATTGCCCGAAGTCGTGACCCAGCGGATGTCGAGCAGGCCCGCGCATTCGCTGAAATTGGCCACGACGTCGGGCGAACCCTCCGGTTCGACCGGATCTGTCGTGATGCGGGCGAAGTCGTAGCGCTCGCCACCGAAGTCGAGGCGCATGTCGACCGCAACCTCGTATTGGATTCCGGGGAGGGCCGATTCGACTGTGATCTCGTAGAGCGTCGAGGTACGACCCGTTGCAGTGAAGGTCGTGCTGCTGTTGAGCTGCGGGGTCAACCCTAGGCTGTTGGCCACCAGAAAGACCGTTCGGAAGCCTTCGTCGTCTCCGGGAGCCGGTTCGAGCAGGTCGAGGATTTGGGGGTTGGTGTTGGTGAACTCGATCGTTCCGACGATCTGGTTGGGATTGGCAATCACCTGGC
>JBCCGX010000508.1:0-7108 GCA_039029035.1 Acidobacteriota bacterium
AAGAAGCCCGCATAGGACCAGAAGAAGATACCGTCGTCCGTAGCGAAGGTCCGCCAAACATCGGCAAAGTCCTGTGCCTCCGGCGGTAGCCGGTGGCGGAGTGAGCGGTAGGTGAGCTCACCAGCGGCGTCGGTCTCGAGGTAGCCGATCTCGCCGATCGCGCCGACGTAGACCCGGCCGTTGCGGTCGGTCGCGAGGGACCGTGCGATCGAGCCGTTGGCGACCGGGATCGAGCTCCAGGTCGTGCCGTCATACTCCATGACCCCGTTGGTGTTGCCGAAGTACATCACCCCGCGGTGGTCTTGGGTGATGGCCCAGTTCTGGGGATGCTCGTCGTAGTCGCGGAAGCTGTAGTTGGTGATCAGAGGCGTACCAGCCTCGTCCGCGAGGGCTGCCTCGACCGGCTCGGAAGGGATCAGCAGCCAGGCGCTGAGCAACACCAGCAGCCAGCGGGTCTTCAACTCGGGACTCGGGAAGCGGAACACGATCCCGGATTGTATGCCCCCGTTCCGGTGTGTCCCTGTTAGTTTTTTTCTCTGTCTCTGGCGCGATCCGAGCCCGATTCGGTAATAGACGAGACAAAAGGCAGGTTCAATGGGCCGCTGCCTGCTGCGGCAAGTTCCATTCGAACCTGCGTCCGAGCGCTGGTCGGCGACGTAGAATGACCTGAGATGTCGTTCTACAAGGCCAGCCGCCTACATCGGATAGGTATCACGTTCTGTTTGGTGGGAGCTCTGGCGTCGGCCGCCTTGGGGCAGAGCTCCTCGTCACCGCCGACCGGCGCCGAACTGCCCTTGACCCACGAGGAGCGCCAGCGTGCGATCGCGGCGCTCTCACCCGAGCACCTGCGGTGGCTGCAGAGTGTCCGCGGCCTGATCAGCCCGCCGGAGCTCGACTACTTCCTGCGCCTCGAAGAGAGTTTCCGTCGCGATACCTTCATGCGAGTCTTCTGGGAGCCCCGTGATCCGGATCCGCGGACCTCGGTCAACGAGCTCAAGGCTCGCTGGGAAGAGCACAAAGACGCTGCCGGCGGCGTCCCTTATGACGACCCCCGCTTCTTGCTGCTCTTGTTCAACGGGCCGCCGGGCGGCTGGTCTTTCCCCGACGGCCGCCCGGCCGCAGTGTGCTACTCGCGCTCGCGGGAGATGGAGATCTGGTTCTATGGCGCCAGCGAGCGCACCGCGCAGCGCTTCCCGGTGATCCTCCTACGCCGCGGCCCGGAAGTACCTTACGAGGTCTATCTGCCGGGCCAGACTCTGCGGGCGACGCTGCGCTCCGGTCGGCTGCCGTCGACCAACATCCACGTGCTGTGTGCCGAAGAGGTGCTCAACTACACAGTGCGCGAGATCTCATGCATCCGGAGCTACGACCAAGTGCTGCGCGAGGTTCTCTCGCCCCCCTTCCCCTCATCCGAGTGGCTGGCCAACCTCTCGGCCAGCGCGACCGATGTGCCGCGCGGGGCAGAGACCTTCGATGTCTCGGTCGACCTCGGGTATCCGGTCCGCAAACAGAGCCGCACCGCGGTGCAGGTGATGCTCGGCGTGGCGCGCGAGGCCGCCCCGGGGCAGCGTTTCGATGGTGAGTTGTTCCATAACTTCAAGCTCACCGGTGAGGTCATCCGAGACGGCTCGCTGTTCGAGACCTTCTACTATCGCTTCGAAGGACCGACGCCGGAATCCGCCGCCACGATCCCGCTGGGATTCACCCGTTACCTGCGCCCCGGCGGCGCTAGTCTGCGGATCCTGTTGGAGGATCTCTACGGCGGCCGATTCGCTCAGGTGGTGCGCGAGATCGATATCCCGCGCCCTGAGGGCTTGACGCCAGCTCCGGCGGCCTCGGGGGCGTTGGCGGTCGAGGCGCAAGATGGCCCAGCCCTGCGCCTCGATCCGCCGCCGGGCAAGGTGCATGTCGGACAGGTCAGGTTCCGCGCTCGGGCAGCGACCGACCTCGAGAAGGTTACTTTCTATCTCGATGACTCACCAGTGTTGAGCAAGCGCCGACCGCCTTACAGCGTTGAGATGGATCTCGGCGAGGCGCCCGAGCCCCACCGCGTGCGGGTGGTGGGCTTTGTCGACGACCAGGAGGTGGCGAGCGATCAGATCTGGCTCAACCAGGGCGCCTTGCGTTTTCGTGTCCTCCTGGTGGAGCCCCGTCCGGGCGGTATCTATCCCGGCAGCCTGACCGCACGCATCCAGGTCGATACACCGGACGGCAAGCCACCGGAGCGTATCGAGCTCTTTCTCGGCGACGAGCTGATGGCGACGATCACCGAGCCGCCGCTGTCGCGGACCTTGCGCTTGCCGGGGCCCGAGGCGGCCGTGGTGCGAGCGGTGGCTTACCTCGCCGATGGCACGTCGTCCGAGGATGCCGTGGTGGTCAACGCCGCGTTCACCGAGGCGATCGAGGTCCAACTGGTCGAGCTTCCCGTTCTAGTGACCGACGCCCAAGGGGTGCCGATCGGCGGTCTGACCGAGGAGCAATTCAGCCTCTTCGAGGATGGCGCCCTCAAGCGTATCGACCGCTTTCAACCGATGCGCGACGGCCCTCTGGCAGCGGCCCTCTTGGTCGATCGGTCGATCTCGATGGATCCCCACCTGGACCAGGTCGGCGCGGCAGCTCAGGCGTTTGCTGCTGCGGCTCTCAGGTCGCCCGAAGATCGGGTCGCAGTCCTTTCGTTCGCCGATCAGTTGGTCGTCGACATGGGCTTTACCGCACGTTCGGCCGAAGTCGAGCGCGCCTTGGCGGGGCTCGATGCGGGCGGCGGCACGGCGTTTCACGACAGCCTGGTCCAAGCATTCAACACCACCGATGGCATCGCCGGACCCCTGGCCATGGTGCTGTTCACCGATGGCCAGGACGAATCGAGCCAGCTGACCTTCGAGCAAGCGGTCGAAGCGTCGCGACGATCTTCTGCGGTGCTCTATGCCATCGGTCTGGGGGAAGCCTTCGCCAGCAAGCAGGATCGCAAGAGTCTCGAACAGCTGGCTGGCGAGACCGGTGGACGGGCGATCTTTCTCACCGATCTCGAGGATCTATCGACGGTCTATCTGTCGATCCTGGACGAGCTGCGCGCCGGCTATTTGCTCACCTTCCGGCCGTCGCCGGCCGCCGCCGAGGCCGAGCTCCGCCAGCTTGAGGTCAAGGTTGACGCACGCGGCAGTCGGATCAAGACCCGACGAGGGTATTATCCGTGAGTCTGCGGCGGGCAACGCGCCGACCCGCCGTGCCAACAGCCTGAGGACGTCCCAACCATGGTGGCTTTCGCATCCCTCTTTCTCGCTCTGGTGATCGGCGTGCGGCCGGTCGAAGTCGTTGTCGGTGAAGGCGTCGCGTCGGTCGAGCTCCATCTCGACGGCGAGCGCATCGGAACTCTCGAGCAAGCCCCCTGGGCCTTACCGGTCGATTTCGGCAGCGAGCTGGCGCCGCGGCAGCTCGAAGCGATCGCCTTCGACAGCCAGCAACGCGAGCTCGGCCGGGTCAGTCAGTGGCTCAATCTGCCGCAGCCGCAGGCGGTGACCAGCGTTGTGCTCGAGCCGCGACAACCGGGCCAGCCGCGCGTCGCACAGGTCTCGTGGCAGAGTGCTGCCGGCGCCGAGCCCAAGGCCGTCATCGCCACCTTCGACGGCGAGCCGCTGACCGTGACCGACCCGCGCCGCATCGTCTTGCCGCCGGCCGACGAATCCCAACTGCATTTGCTCAACGTCGAGCTGCAATTCGACAACCACGTCACGTCACGGATCGACCTCACCTTCGGCGGCGCCTATGTCGACGAAGTGTCGACCGAGATCACCGCTTTGGCGGTGCGGCAGACCGGCAAGCGTCGCCGGCCGCCGACCACCGCAGAGGCGCAGGATTGGTTCTCGAAAGGCGGTGAGCCGCTCAAAGTCATCGCGATCGAGAAAGAGACCGCCGAAGTGGTTGTCGTCATGGGGCGGCCTTTTCCTCGTTTCATCGGCCCGGGCGAGCCTTACAAGACCCCCAAGTCGCTCTATCTCGGCGGTGATCAGCGCTTGCGCTTCGTGTTCCCAGTGCCGGAGAAGGCCGAGGGTGTCGACGTGACCTTCGATCTCTTTCCGGTCTCGCCGCCCTATGACGGTGGCCTGGGTGATCTCTACACACTCCTGACCCGGATCCGCGACCAGCCGCGAGACCGGGCGCCGCGCTTCACTTCGGCAGCGGCCATCGCCGGTCGGGTGGCCTACGAGGGCCGCCACCGCCGCGCGGTCGTGCTCATCCCGAGCTCGGATTCGGCAGCCGATGAGAGCACGCTGGCGCCGGCACTAGTCAAGCGCTACCTCGAACGCCTCCATGTGCCCCTCATCGTCTGGGACCCGGAAAGCAAGTCTGCGACGGAGCTTGCCGCCTGGGGCGAGGTGCGCAAGGTCGGATCGATCAAGCAACTCGTTGCCGCTTTCGACGAGATCTCGGATCTTCTTGCAGAACAATGGATCGTCTGGCTCGACGGTCAGCACTTGCCGCAGGATATTGAGCTGGCACCCAGCGCCACCGGCTTCACGCTGAAGCAGTGACTCTGCAACGCAGATGCTGGAACTCTGGCTCTGCACCTCTGATCAGAGCCTGCTTCGGCGCTCGCAGAAGGCGAATCTCGAAACGAGACTCGACGTCTGGCCCATAAGAGAGCAGCAAGCATCTTGTTCTGTTGCGCCCGGTAGGTGATACTAAGCAGCTCGCATCGTCCGCGCGACGACGCGCTAGCTCACCGCGACTGTCAGAAGGTTCTGACTGCCTAGGCCCTCGGCACTCGCGAGCCGCGAAAAAAACCATGCATGACACCGACCTGAGAATCCTCATCGTCGAGGATGAACCGCCGCTTGCCGAGCTCGAGCGCATCGCGCTCGAGGGTGTTGGTTACCAGATCGAAGACGTCGGCCGGGGTGATCTGGGTCTCGACAAGCTGAACAACGGGTCGATCGATCTGGTGCTGCTCGACTACAAGCTGCCAGACATGACAGGCCTCGACTTCGTCGCTGCCCTGGGGGATCGGATCGAGCTGCTGCCGGTGGTTGTAGTGACCGGCTATGCCGACGCCAAGCTGGCGGTCGATCTGCTCAAGGCTGGCGCCGCAGACTATGTCATCAAGGACACCGAGCTCGTTTTCCTCCAGCAACTGCCGAAATTGGTTCGGGCCACGGCTGAGCGTTTCGAGCTCAAGGCGCGGATCGAGAAGCAAGCTCAGGACCTGGTGGAGCAATCGCGTGCACTCGAGGAGGCGAAGCGCCAGGCCGATCAGGCCAATCGGGCCAAGACCGAGTTCTTGACCAATTTGAGCCACGAGATCCGTACGCCGATGACGGCGATCCTCGGTTTCGTCGATATTCTGATGGCGGATGAGACCATCCGTCAGGCGCCCGCCGCCCGGATGCAGGATCTGCTGGCGATCAAGGACAACGGTAGCTATCTCTTGGAGCTACTGGACGACATCCTCGATCTTTCCAAGGTCGAGACCGGTAAGCTGGCGATCGCCCGGCGGCGCTTCAACCTGGCGAAGTTCCTCGACGACGTGATCGCTCTGGTGCGTGTGCGCTGCGCCAAGAAAGGCCTGGTGCTGGAGCTCGATCATGCCGGGGCGATCCCGGAGACGATCGAGACCGATTCGACCCGCCTGCGTCAGATCCTGCTCAATCTGCTGGGCAACGCGGTCAAGTTCACCGAGGTCGGCAGCGTGCGGCTGGTGGCTCGCTTGTTGAGCGACTCAGCCGAGCCGACCCTCGAGCTGGCAGTGACGGATACCGGCATCGGCATTCCGGAAGAGGTCTTGCCGCACCTTTTCGAGCCCTTCTCCCAAGCGGATCCCTCGAGCACCCGCCGATTCAGCGGCACGGGCCTCGGTCTGTCCCTTTGTGGTCGCCTGGCGAGGCTCTTGGGCGGCACCATCACCGTCGACAGCGAGCCCGGGCGCGGCAGCACCTTCCGCGTCACTCTACCGATCGGCTCCCAAGAGGGGGTCTCTCTGATCGACGATCTCGAGCGGGCGACGCGGCCGACGCCGATCCAGCCACCTGAAGAACCGGAGAACAAGATTGCCGGGCGGTTCCTCCTGGCGGAGGACAACCCGGTCAACCAGGTGCTCACGGTGGCAATTCTCAAGGCGGCCGGAGCCGACGTCACGGTGGCCGAGAACGGGCAACAGGCCCTCGATCTCGCCCTCCGAGCCGAGAAGGAACGCCCCTTCGATCTCGTTCTGATGGATCTGCAGATGCCGGTCGTCGACGGCTACCAGGCAACCCGTGAGCTACGCGCCCAGGGTTTCACACGGCCAATCCTGGCCCTCACCGCCCACGCTATGCAGGGCCACCACGAGAAGAGCCTTGCCGCCGGCTGCGACGGCCACCTCACCAAGCCGATCGACCGCGACGAGCTGATCAACGCCATCGCGGAAGCCCTCTAGGGGCTCTTCGCCCAGGGCCAAGGCCCTGCAAGACAGCTTGGGTGGTTTCTGTCGCGCCCCGACAAGCGTTCAATCCTCGCCGGAACTGAAATTCGGGCGTGCGAAAGGTCTCCGGACCCGCCAAGGACGAGATTCGCAGCCCACAGATCTTCTTCTGGCCAGCCAGGAGCGAATTGCGACCCCTCGAAACGTCCTCTGACGAGCTCAGAACGCCATTGGTACTGCGGAAATTGTCGTCGGAGGGGGCTTTAAAGGCCAGAGACGGGAAGGGATCCGTGTTCGCTCCCAAGACCGGATGCCAGCATTCGAGAGAATAATCTCTCTTAGATAATTAGTTACTTTTACAGTGGGATGTGCTGCAGTTGCGGACTCGCGGCGCAACAGAGTTTAGTCGAGGCCCGCCTTGGCCGAATTGCGTTGCGCAGCGACTCGGGAACTGCAGCACACCTCATTCTTGGCCTTAATGCCTTGAGTTTTTGATCTTCTCGTTGTAGGAGGAACTTTCGCGGCGCGCTCTGCGCCCAAACCCTCACCTACGACCCCTACGGCAGCATCACCAGCCTCGACACCAACGGCAGCGTGATCACCACCGAGGTCGACAGCGCCATCAACCGTCTCACCGGCGCGACCTACGACGCCGGTGGAAGTCCCACCGGCTTCACGCTGCTCGGCGAGTAGTACGCCTACGTCTACGACCCG
>JBCCGX010000509.1:0-7095 GCA_039029035.1 Acidobacteriota bacterium
CAGCGCCGCGAAGCGCGCGAAGACCATGAAATAGCTTACGATGCTGGCAAAGCCGAGCAGCGGGCCGATCCAGATCATGTGGTTGCGGGGCCTGTTTGCGCTCACGAAATCCTCCTGGCGGTGGAGGATACACCAATTCCCAGGTTGGCTAGCGGGGCACTAGTTCTTCGAGTAGATCGTGAAGTCTTTGATCAGCAGCTCAGTGGAGCGTTCCCGCGGCTCGCCGGGTTTCATTTCCATGCCGATACGGACGGTATTGACGGTGATCTCCTCGAAGGGCGGCAACATAGGGGTGCTCGGATCGCTGTTCTCGTTCAGCGTCACCGCCAGGGCTAGCACCTCACCCCAGTCGATCCGGATGGCTTGCTCGACACCCGATTCGAGCCAGGTATCGAAGCAGGTTCCGTAAAGGTGCAGGATGTAGCCGTTGTCATCAGGGTTCGAGGGATCGCCGGCACAAGCGTCGTTGTCGTCGATACAGCGCCGCGGGGTGACCGCACAGGGTACATCGAAGTCGTCCGGATTGCCGGGCTTGTCGCGGGAAACCTGAACTGACAGGATGAAGTCGAACCACTGTTGGGGCGTGACACTGGGCCGCAGGGTGCCTTTGAGCAGGATGAAGTAGCGGGTGGCCGAATCGTCGATCGCCGGATCGAATTCGTTCTCCATTAGCAGCACGGTGCGGGTCACCATGTCGTCCAGGTCGGGAAATACCGGATGGCCCTGGCGACGGAGCAACTGAGCGACCAGCCAGCCGCCCCGGTCGTCATTGCAGGCCGAGTTGTCGAGGTGGTTCTGTACCAGACGCAGGCCGTCGAAGTTGCCCTGCATGTCGAAGACGTATTCTGCTTCGGCGCAGCCGGCGTCGATCGCGGCCTGAGTCTGGGCGAGGTCTCCGGAACCGAAATCGATTTGCCAGTAGCGGGAGGGCGGCGGTGTCGGTGGCGTGGTTGGCGGGTTTGGAAGCTCGCATTCGAGAAGGTTCTCGAATTGCTTGAAGCAGGCACCTGCAGCTTGGTAGCAGCCAAACTCGCACAGAATGTCGCGCGTTTCGATCTCATTGTTGGCGTTGCAGAATGCTTCGCGCAGCGTCTCAGCGTCGAGGCAAGCATCGGCCAGGCTGCCGCTGGCTTCGGTGGCAATGCCGGGCTCGAAGAGCTTGTCGCCGTGGTCGGTGTCGGTGCAGGTTCGAGCTTCGGCGATCGAGCCGAAGGCCAGGAGTGAGGCGGAGAGAAGCCATTAGGAGAGGGCATTGGGTGGCAAACGATGCATGCTGATCTCCTGGGTCGGTGGGTGAGCTCGAGGCCGCTGGCCGATCAGGAGCCCTTGCGATGGGATCGCTCGGTAGAGTGCCGCATCATCGGCCTTTCGGGATCAGGCGGCAGCATCCTGAATGCCAGATCAAGGGCAGGCGATTTGGCTAAGATGGGTGTTGTGGCGCGAAGCTCGCCGTAGAGGTGCAGCTTGGTTAGAATCGGCAGCCGAGCCCCATCCGAATCTCCCCGATCTCGATCCTTCCACCGCCAACTCGAGACCTGTCATTGAGCGCCAGATCCGCAGCGGCCGAGCAGCCGCCTTCCGCCTCGCCGTCCGCCGTGTCACCATCGGCCCCCGAGATCACCGTACTGGTGCCAGTGCTCGACGAAGAGGACAGTGTGGTGGAGCTCACCCAGCGGGTACGTGAGGCACTCACCGAGATGGGACGTAGCTTCGAGATCGTCTTCGTCGATGACGGCTCACAGGATGCGACTGTCGAGCGGATCCGCGAGCTGCACGAGGCCGACTCACGGGTCAAGCTGGTGCGCTTTCGGCGCAATTTTGGCAAGGCGGCGGCGATCACCGCCGGAGTCGAGCACAGCCGGGGCGCGATCGTGGTCACGATCGACGGCGACTTGCAGGACGTCCCAGAAGAGATCCCGCGGTTTCTCGACAAGCTCGAGGCCGAGGACCTGGACCTGGTCTCAGGCTGGAAACAGAACCGCCAGGATCCGGTCTCGAAGCGCTATCCCTCGAAGCTCTTCAATTGGGCCACCCGCCGGGTTGCGCAGGTGGATCTGCACGACTTCAATTGCGGCTTCAAGGCCTATCGCCGTGAGGTCCTAGAGCAGGTCGCGGTGTACGGCGAGCTCCATCGCTACATCCCGGTGCTGGCCAGCCGGCGTGGGTTCCGGGTCGGGGAGATCAAGGTCTCGCACCAGAAGCGTCTGCACGGGCAGAGCAAGTACGGTTGGCATCGCCTGTACAAGGGGCCTCTCGACCTGCTGACGGTGCTCTTCATCACCCGTTACACCCGCCGGCCCCTGCACCTTTTTGGGGTCATCGGTCTGCTGTTCATTTCTGCCGGGTTTGCGATCAATCTCTACCTGGCGGGGCTGTGGTTCGTCGCGCAGAGTGGGTGGCAGACGCTGCAGGATCTGCTCGGGGTGGATAGCACGTTCTCCCTGTCGACCCGCCCTCTGCTGCTGTTCGGCATTCTGTTGATGCTGCTCGGCTTCCAGACATTGACCACCGGTCTCTTGGGCGAGATGATCACGTTCAAGAACTTTCGCCGCAGTGACAGCTATTCGATTCGTGAGCGTTTGGAGTAGTCGGTCTGGGCAAGAACTTCCTTTTCCTCACTCAGACGTACCCGCGCTTCGATGGCGACACGTCCGGCCCTTTCATCCGCGAGCTGGCTCGCGGGCTGGTACGCCTGGGGGATCGGGTGTGCGTTCTCACGCCGCACGCTCCGGAGGTCGCGGAGAGCTGGGATGATGGTGGCGTCGCCGTGCGCAGCTTTCGCTACGCCCCGGAGCGCTGGGAGCTGCTCGGCTACAGCCGCAGCTTGAAGGCCGACGAGACCATGCGGCGCGGCGCCGCGCTGGTGGCGCCGTTCTACCTTGCCGGGGCGCTCGCCGCCGTTCGCCGCGAGCTCGCTCGACGGGCGTATGACCTGGTCCACGCCCATTGGGTGGTGCCCAATGGCTTGGTGGCCAGTCCTATCGCGCGCCGCGTGCCGATCGCTGTTGGCTTGCACGGTAGTGACGTTTTCATGGCAGAAAAATCCTGGATGCGGCCCTTCGTCGCCAGCGCCCTGCGTCGGACGAGCGTGCTCACCGGCTGCTCCCCAGAGCTGGTCCAGCGGGTTTGCGCCCTCGGTTTCGACACTTCGTATTCGCGAGTGATTCCCTATGGTGTCGATAGTGAACAGTTCGCGCCGGATGGCGAGCGACGTGGCCTGTGGCGGCGCAAGCTCGGCATCCCCGATACCGCGCCGATGCTGCTCTCCGTCGGCCGGATGGCGACCAAGAAGGGCTACCAGGTATTGATCGAAGGTCTCGGCCCCTTGATGGAGCGCCACAGCCAAGCGCACCTGGTGCTGGCCGGCGGTGGTGACCGTCTCGAGGAGTTCCGCCAGGCGACCGCCGAATGGGCTGATCGGGTGCACTTCCCCGGCGCCGTCGGGCACGACGATCTACCCGATCTCTTCCGCGCTGCCGACGTCTTCGTTCTTCCGGCCGTGCACGATCCGAAGGGCAACGTCGACGGACTGCCGAACGTCATCCTCGAAGCGATGGCCAGTGCTCTGCCAGTCGTCGCGACCGAGATCTCCGGCATTCCCCTGGCGGTGAAGGACGGTGTCAACGGCTTCCTGATACCGGAGAAGGATCCGCCGGCCGTCGCCGATGCCTTGTCACGCCTCCTGGACGACCTGCCGCGGGCCCGCGAGATGGGCCAGGCCGGGCGCCGGCGAGCCGTGGCCGAGCTCAGCTGGGATGCGGTGGCGGCGCGTTATCGTGAGGCTTACGAGTTGGCGCTGTCGGCGCATTGAGAGCGCCGCTGCGATGTCCCGTCGTTCCCTCTAAGGCTCGGATCCCAGGTGGACTCAATCGAGCGGTAGCTCGACTTCTTCGCCCCAGATGTACTTGGCGAACCACTGCCAGTTGTGCCAAACAGCCGCCAAGCGCTCTTTCGGTCGCCGGATCCCGTGCCCGAAGTCTTTGTAGACGATCAGGCGGGTGTCGACGCCAACGTCCTGTAAACCCTGAAAGAGCTCGTAGGCGTTGGGGATAGGGACCCGCCGATCGTTCTCGCCGTGCTGGATCAAAGTAGGCGTCATGGCGTCATTGATCGTCGTCATCGGTGAGGTCTTGGCGTAGATCTCTGGGTCTTCCCAGGGCGTCGCCTGCAGGTAGTGGCGGGTGAAGGGATGGATGTCCGTGTTGACGTAGTAGGTCATCCAGTTGGATATCCCGGCGCCAACGCTGATCGCCTTGAAGCGGTCGCTGGTGGTGGTGATAAAGGCCGAGATATAGCCGCCTTGGCTCCAGCCCATAGCGCCCAGACGATCCGGGTCGGCGAGGCCGATGTCCACCAGGTGATCGACACCGGAGAGGACGTCCCAGGCGTCGCCAACACCGAGGTTGCGGACGTTCTTGGCCCGAAAGGCTTCGCCGTAGCCAGTGGAGCCACGATAGTTCGGTTGCAGAATCACCGCGCCCTTGGCGAGCCACTGCTGCACCGGATAGACGTAAGTGTGGACCGAGCGTGGCAAGGAGACCGCGGCAGGGCCGCCGTGGATGATGACCAGAAGTGGGTACCTGCGGCCGGGGTCGAACCCGGGAGGACGGTAGAGGACGCCTTCGATCGGCGTATCGTCGCGGCTAGCCCACTCGATCACCTCACTGCTGCCGAGTGGCCACTCAGCAATGGCTTCACTGATCGATGTCAGCTGCCTCGGCGTTTCGCCGAGTGTGCTGCGGTAGATCTCGGACAGCTGGTCAGGATGGTCAGCAGCGAAGGCCGCCTGGCGGCCATCGTGAGAATAGTGGGCTTCCCAGATGATGGGCAGCGGACTATCGACCGGTTGCACCCGGCTGGTTGCCGGATCGAGCTGAAAGAGCATCCGCCGGGTCTTGCGGAAAGCGAGAAAACGGATGCCGTCGTCGAGCCAGGCGATCGCATTCGGATTGCCGTCGAAGGCTGTGGTCAGGGTCTGGATCTCGCCGCCGCCAGCGGGGACCTTGGCCAGCTCGTTGTTGCGATAGTAGGCGCTGGCTCCGTTGGCGGTATTGAACAGGATCCAGGCGCCATCCGGCGACCACATCGGCGAGCCATCGAAGGCCGGTCGCTCGACCACTGGACGCACCTCGCCGCTCGCCACCTCGACCACCGACAGGTCGCTGTCGTCGAAAGCGGGGATTGTCGGCCGAGGGCGGTGGCCGAAAGCGATCCGGCGGCTATCCGGCGACCAGGCGAAGTCGTCGATGGTGAAGTTCGCTCCCTCGGTCAAGCGACGCAGGGGCGGGGCTGCCGCTTCGCTGTTACCGCTTACCGGCGTCGGCTCGTCGTCGGTCCCCTCCTCTTGGTCCTCGTCCTTGTCCCCGCTGTCGGTCTCCGGCTTCTCGATGCCTTGGCGGCTGTCGCGCGCTGCCGCGACATCGAGCAACCAGAGGTGGTTCATGCGATGCTCGGCGTCCTCTACCGCGAACTGGCCGTAGAGTTCTTGGCGCTTCGTTTCGTCGGCCGAAGCTGGCTCAGCCAGGGCTAACGCCATCCAGCGGCCATCCGGTGACCAGGCGAAGTCGTTGACGCCACCTTCGATCGCAGTTAGGGGTCGCGCCTCACCGCCACCGGGGCGGATGAGGTGGATCTGCGACTCGGCGCCGCGATCGGCGAGAAAGGCGATCCAGCGGCTGTCCGGCGACCAGCGGGGTTGACTGCTGCCTTCGCCTTGCGTCCGAGTTAGCTGATAGGGCCCGCTATCCTGCGGCGCGAGCCAGATCTCGGTATCGTAGCGGTTGTCATCCCAATCGGTCGCGGTGACCGTATAGGCGACGGCACGACCGTCGGGTGCCATGCGCGGGTTGCCGACGTCCGGCAGACTCAGCACCGCCTCGAAATCGGGGCCTTCGGGGACTACGGCTTTGGCCGCCGGTTCGGCAACGAGAGGCGTGGTGAGACTGAAGGCGACGGCCAGCAAGCCAGCGCGGAGGATCGCAGGCAGTGGTGAGCGAGGAGGCTGCTTGAGGTCCGACTTCATACATCTCTCCTTGTCGCGGGGCCCAGGGACGGGAGGTCCGCGGTGGACTAATCGAGGCGGACGTCGATCCGCACCGGGACGTTGGCTCGCAACAGGCTCAGAGTGATGCGGCTGCCGATCGGGCGCGTGGCGACGTAGCGCTGGAGGGCCTCGGCGTTGGCGACTTCTCGGCCGTCGATGCGGAGTATCAAATCGTTCTTTTCGAGCCCCGCCCGGCCTGCTGGGCCGCCGGCTTCGACGCGCTCGACCATGGCCCCCTTGAGGCCGAGGGCGGTGTAGTCGATATCGGCGAAGCGAACGCCGAGGCGCGCGGTGCGGGCCGGAGCGGAGGGGGTTCGTGAGGGGGAGGGGGGGGCGGCGTTGGCCGCCGGTCTCCGCGCCAGACTGCGCCCTGCGCGCACGGCTTGCAGATTGGCCTGGGCGTCGGGGAAATCGGGTTGGATCGCCAGAGCGCGCTCCAAGGCTTCGATAGCCTGGTCGAAGAGTCCCAGCTGGTAGTAGACACTACCCAGGTTGAGGTAGGTCGCGGCGCGGGTCGGCTCGAGCTGTTGCGCTTGTTCGAGGCTTTGGCGGGCGCCGCTCAGGTCACCGAGCTCTTCACGTGCCAGGCCCTGGTAGATCAGGCCGATGACCAGGTCATGACGCCAGCCTAGGGCGCGATCCGCTTGGGCCAGAGCGAGCTGGAAAGCGCCCGTGTTGTAGTAGTGCTGGGCCAACTGCACGGCGGCGTTGCTGGCCCATCCCCCTGCATCGTCAGGATCTTGGCGGATGGCCGCCTCGAAGGCGGCTGCCGCGCCGGTGGTGTTGCCGGTGCCGAGGCGGGCACGGCCGAGCAGTAGCCAGCGGTTGGCGTTGCGCGGGTCGGCGGTGGTCGCCTGCTCGAGCAGGCTTACGGCGCGCTGCCAGTTGCCGGCGTCGATATCGGCGATGGCGAGATTGCCGAGCGCCTCTGAATTCTGTGGGCTCAGCTCGTAGGCGCGGCGGAAGGCATCGGCGGCGCCGCTCTGGTCGCCCGCTCGGCGTCGCGCGGCGCCGAGATTCGACCAGCCTTGGGTGCTCGATGGATCGATCGC
>JBCCGX010000510.1:0-7068 GCA_039029035.1 Acidobacteriota bacterium
CCCACGCTGGACGATGGTGAGCAGCCGTTCGGCATCGAGGGCCCAGAGGCTCCATCGGTAAGGGACCGGTGCGGACCGCCAGGACTGCAGCTCACCTGATGGCTGGAGGCGCCACAACCCCGGGGCGTCCTTGCGACTGACTACCAAGGTCCCGTCGACGGGATCCTCAGCGACGAGATACCGGCCTTCGAGGAGCTTCGTCGCCTCGCCGTCCCCGCTCGTCGGGCCTACCTCTCCGGAGCTCGTCGCCCCGGGGCTCGGTAGGCGACGGGTCCATAGGCCCCAGGCTCCACCCCGGTCGGACAAGAAGTAGATCCGTCGACCGTCCAGGGAGAACGTGGGCAGTAGCTCGTGGGCGTCGCCCGGACCCAGGGTATGCGCCACGCCGCCGTCGAGCTCGACCAAGTGGATCTCGCTCCGATCCCCGATGCGAACGTCGTAGGCCAGCTGGCTGCCGTCCGGGGAAAACCGCGGGTGTTGCGCCAGGGGACCTTCGAGCCGGGTCAGCCGCCGCGGGGATGTGCCGTCGGGATCGCTGGTCCAGATCTCTGCGCTGCCGCTGCGGGTCGAGACGAAAGCGAGCCGGCGACGGGCGATCGAATAGGTGGGCGCGGCGTCCCAGGCGGTCGAACGGACCACCTCGATGGCCGCCGCGGGCCGAGTGCCACCGGGGGTAGAATTCGAGCCTGTGGTATCCCCCGCGGAACCCTGGAGAGGCAGCGACACAATGTCCGCGTCGTTCCCCGAATCCAGCAGCACGAGGCGGTCGCCGGCTGCGGCGAGCTGGGTCGGGAACCGTGCTGGCAAGGTCGTGGCTTCGAGCGCGCCGGTCTCCGGGTCAAGCCTCCACAGCGAGCGATGACCCGGCGGGAAACGGGTAAAGAAGAGCCCCCGGTCCGACCAGGCGAGGCCGGGGATCTTTCCGTCGAGATGCGTCAGCCGTTGCTCGGACCCGTCCTCCAGGGACACCCGGTAAATGTCGTGCGCGTTGTCGATCACACCGCGCACAAAGGCGACGGCGTCGCCGGTCGGAGAGAAGGCCGGGGCCATGTCGCCGAAGCTGGTCCGAGGGGGCGTTGTCAGCCGCTGGATCTCGCCGTCGAAAGACAACAGCGCCAGGTGGGCCGGCTGACCGGAGGGTCGAGTCGAGACCACCAACCGGTCACCCTGCGGCGAAACGTCGAGATCGAAGACCGGCCCCTCGAAGACCGCCAGCGTCTTGGTGCCCGTGCCGAGCAGGGGCCGCAGCACCACTTCGTACCGTGGGCCAGAAGGGGTAGCCAGGCCGCGGGAGTAGGCCAGATGGACACCGTCGGGCGTGAACGCCGCGGCGCCCTCCCACGCCTCGTCGTCGGTGAACCGTGCAGGCGCGTCGACCTCCAGATCTTGGATCCACAGATCGACCCTTTCCCCTTCCACCTCGAGACGAAACACGAGACGCCGACCATCCGGTGACAGGGCCGGTTGAGATTCCCGGCCGGCCATGGCGGTGAGCGGACGGGTCTCTAGCTGCGCCGAACCGAACGGCACCCGCGAGTCCCACCGGTCCGCTGAGTCGAGGCGGGAGCCGGCGACGACCACCACCAACATCAACCCAACGGTGGCCCAGACCCAGGGCCGGCGAGGCCCGGACATCACCTCCCTGTGCGACGAGACCGACGTGTCCGGCGGATCCGTGGGTGCAACGGTGGAGCCGACCGGCGCGATCAGACGGTAGCCCCGGCGAGGCAGGGTCTCGATGTAGGTGGGCGACGAGGCATCGTCCCCGAGCTCCCGCCTCAGCTCGGCGATCGCCCGGCGCTGCACATCTTCGCCCACGACCCGGTCGTTCCAGACCTGGCGGTGGAGCTCATCGCGAGACACCACGTCCCCTGCCCGATCGACCAGGGCCAGAAGCACCTTCATGGCTCGCGGGGTCAGCTGGCGACGCGTTGACCCATCCCGCAGGCGGCCGGTTGCGGGCTCGACGCTCCAGGGCCCGAGCTGGAATTCGCTTCGTCGCGCCATACCTCATTCTATGGCCGACAAGCGCTCGATCGCCTCGGTCACAGTCCGGTCGCGCACCCGTCACAGGTCGCTCACGGCCCCGCCCTCCCTCTCCCACCGGAAATCGGCGACGCTGAAGTCTGACTGCGGAGGACACCATGCGACGAAATCTATCGATCTACACCCGTTCCCACCTCAACCTAGCCCTGCTTCTGGCAACCTTCGCCGCCCCAGCACTGGCTGACTGGCCCCAATGGGCTGGCCCCTCGCGCGACTGGCACGCGGCGCCGAGGGCCAAAGAGCTGGCGTCGACCTGGCCGGCCGAAGGTCCGAAGGTTTTATGGCGACACGCCCTCGGCGAAGGCTACTCGAGCATCGCGGTCCAGGGAGGGATCGCGGTGACTCTTTTCCGCCGGGGCGACGAGGAGTCGGCCATCGCCTTCGACGAGGCGACGGGCCGGGAACTTTGGCGCCACTCTTGGCAGGAACCGGCGCAGCGCTTCAACGACCGCTTCGGGCTCGGCCCCTATTCCACGCCTTCCATCCGGGGCCCCATCGACGCTCGTGCCACCGGCGGGGGAGCCACCCACGGGGGCTTCGTCGTGGTGGTGAGCAGTGGGGCCCAGGTTCGCGCTCTCGACCTCGAGACGGGCGAGCTACGCTGGCGACGGGACCTGTGGCGCGAGATCGCCGCCCCGGAGCAGGCCGGGCCGGGCTACACCCCGAGCCCGCTGATCGTCGAGAGCCGCCAGGGCCCGCTGGTGATCCTGCCCCTCGGCCATGCCGAAGGCAAGGGCGTGGTCGCGCTGCACCTCGAGAGTGGCAAGCTGGCCTGGTCTAGCGGCGACGACGCGGGGGCCCACAGCTCGCCGATCCTCGCCAGCCTCGGTGGTCATCGCCAGGTGGTGGTCGTCTCGAAGGCCGAGATCGCCGGTCTCGACCCGTCCACTGGCAACCGATTCTGGCGCCTCGCCCACGAAAACCCCAATGGGGCCAACGTGTTGACACCTTTGGCCACCGACACGGGAGTCTTCGTGTCTTCCGGACCGGACAAAGGAAGCCGCCTGCTGAAAGTACGCCCCTCGGCAGATCGCACGATCACCGCCGACGAGGCCTGGAGCTCGCCTCGGCTCCGCATCTTCTACAGCAACGCGGTCCGGATCGGTTCCGAGCTGATCGGCTCGAACGGCGGCGTCGGGCCGGCGATGCTGACCGCGGTGCGCTTCGCCACCGGCGATGTCCTGTGGCGGAATCGGGAGGTCGGCCGGGCGAATCTCGTCGTCGCCGGTGCCCATCTCCTGGCCCTGGAGGACGACGGCACCCTCCTCTTACTCCGGGCCGACGCCGAGGGCCTGCAGATCCTGGCCCGCCACCCGCTCTTTCCTGATCGCTCCTGGACTCCCCCGGCTCTCGCCGGACGCCGCCTTTTCGCCCGCGATCGCGAACACATCGTCGCGCTCGAGCTTCCGTGATCGGGCTACCGTCCAGGGACCAAAGAACGTGCGGCGGCCCCACCCGAGACCCCATCGAGCCGCAGACCCGGACGGCGCTAGACCCGCATCAACACTGAACCGTAGTGCAGTCCCGCACCCAGAGCGGTGAAGGCCACCAGGGACCCTTCGGGGGCCTTGCCGGCCTGGCGCGCTTCGTGGAAGGCCAGGGGCAGGGTGGCCGAGGTGGTGTTGCCGTACTTCTGGATGTTGTTGTGGACTTTCTCGTCGGGCAGGCGCAGGAACTTCTGGGCTGCCTCGTTGATGCGTAGGTTGGCCTGGTGCATGATCAGCAGATCGAGGTCGTCCAGGGTATAGCCGGCGTTCCCCAGAACCTCGCGGGTGACCTGAGGCATGTACTTGACTGCCAGCTTGAACACCGCCCGGCCGTCCATAGCCGGCACGCTGTCACCACGGCGAATCATCTCCGGGTCGACGAAGGGGCGATAGGCCGAGCCGACACCGGGGACGTAGAGGATCTCCATGTTGTCGCCGTCGGCGTAGAGCGAGGCACCGAGGATGCCGCGGCCATCGTCCTCTGTATGGGCCTGGAAGACCATCGCGCCGGCGGCGTCGCCGAAGAGGACGGTGAGGTGGCGGAAGCGATTGTTCCAGGCCAGCTCTTCGTCGTCCAGGGGACCTTCGTCGCGGCCGTAGAGCACCTCCCAGGCGCGCTCGGACCAGGGGATTAACGAGCTGTGGACGTCGGTCCCGACCAGCAGCACGGTGCGCGCCGCACCGCTGCCGATCAACGCGTCGACCATCTGCAGGCCGTAGGCGAAGCCGGCACATTGCTGCCTGAGGTCGACCGCCGGCAACGGCGACGCCCCGAGGCGGCTCTGGATCAGACCTCCGGTGCCCGGAAAGTAGTGATCCGGGGTCATGGTGGCGCAGACCAGGTAGTCGACCTGGTCGGCCTCGAGGCCGGCATCGGCCAAGGCTGACTTGGCTGCCTCGGCCCCCAGGTCGGCGGAGCCGGTGCCGGGATCGACGTAGTAGCGCGTCTCGATACCGCTGCGCTCACGGATCCAGGTGTCGTTGGTCTCCATGATCCGAGCCAGCATGGAATTGGTGATCGGGTGCCGTGCGACCGACACACCGGCTCCGGTCATGAGAGCGCGTGGACGCGTCATTGGTTGTAGCGAATCTTCCCTCTTCCCCGCCGGCGCGCTTCCCGTTCGCTCGCGCTGTTGGTGAAGAAAACGGTCGAGTCACCGACCTGGTGGAAGCGGAAGGCCTTCTTGGGCTTCTCGCCGTTGAGACCCTTGCCGGCCTCCTTGCCATACTGCCAGATCTCGATCGACGGACCATCGAGCAGCTCGGAACTCTGGTACTCGATGTCCTCGGGCTCACCGAAGAGAACATAGATCGTGCCGCGGTCGGTCAGGCGACCTGGTAGGGTGCCTTCACTGTAGCGGCTGTCGGCTTTTTCGGCCCGTTGCTCGAAGAGCTGCTCGGGGGACTTCTTGAACAGCTCCGTGTCTTTGTTGTGGTGCTCCCAGAATTGCTCGATGAAACGCGCCGCGTCCTCGTCGGAGATCAGGCCCAGGTACTCCTCGACCTCTTTGTCGGAGGCGATCTGGAAGATCGGCCCCACCAGCCAGTGCGAGTACTCCACACCGAGGAGGGGATTGAACAGGTTCTCGGCATCGACCGGCTTCTTCAACGCCGCGACGGACGTTGCCATGGCGAAGGCCAGCAGGCACGCCAGGAGCCGCGGTACAGCTCGTCGCAACGACGGTCGGTGGGCTTCAGTTCTTGCGCAACAGATCGAGAAATTCCTCACGGATCGCTCGCTCCTTGAATACGCCCCGGATGGCCGAGGTGACGGTCATCGCGCCGGGCTTCTTGACGCCGCGCATCTCGACGCACAGGTGGCGGGCTTCGATCACCACCATGGCGCCCTGCGGCGTCAACTTGTCTTCCAGGTAAGTGACCACCTGCTCGGTCAACCGCTCCTGCAGTTGGGGCCGCTTGGCGTAGAACTCGAGGATACGGGGCATCTTCGACAGGCCGACGAGGCTGTCGTTGGGGATGTAAGCCATGTGGGCATGGCCGTAGAAGGGCACCAGGTGGTGGGAGCACATGGAGTAGAACGGGATGTTGGTCTCCATCACCATGCCGCTGTAGCACTCGTCGTTGGGGAAGGTCGTGACCTTGGGCTCGTTGCCTTCCTTGAGGCCATGAAACATTTCGGCGTACATCTTGGCGACCCGCATATCGGTGTCGATCAGATTGGGGTCGTTCAGATCGAGCCCGAGCTCGCCGAGAATGCTCCGTACGTGCCCGGCGATGCGTTGCAGGCAGGCTTGCTCCGCGGCGGCGTCGGCCGACGTCGGCTCGGCGCCTGCCGCCGGCTCGACAGCCACACAAGGGGTCTCGGACGTCAGCGGTTGCACCGGTTTTACGCTCATCACACTCCACCACCGGGAACGACGACTCAGACCCCACGCCTGCCCGACTTCCTCAGCAGCCGAATCTTATCTAGAATCTGAAGGCTGTGTCCAAAGCGGCCGACGCGCCGCACCGCAACGGCTGAGAACGTCACCGCCGAGAAGAACCCCGGACCCAGCTCCACGAGACAACCCGGAGGATCCACCATGCCCAGCATGCAGATTCAATACTGCGTGGTTTGAAACTACAAACCCCGCGCCGCCGGTCTGGCGGAAGAGATCGAAAAGCAGTTCGACATCAAGCCCACTCTGGTCAAAGGCAAAGACGGCGTCTTCGAGGTCACCCTCGACGACGAGCTGATCTACTCCAAAAAGGCCAACGGACGCTTCCCCGAGCACGGAGAGGTCGAGGGCGAAGTCCGCAAGCGCGTCGCCTGAAGCGCGACACCCTAAAAGGTCAAGGGAGCGGCGCCCGATAGCAACAAGCCTGTCCCGTCGTTCCCGAGACACTGACCGTCATCTCGGTCAAGCCAGGCGCAGCGAGCGCCTCGGCGAGCTCCGCCCAGAGCATCCGCGACAGCACCTCGAGTGAGGTGTTGATCTGCTCCAGGAGCAACACGTCACTTTCCGGGAAGCGATACAAACGATCCCGGAAGCGGATCTCGACACCGCCGTTGCGCTGCTCGACGGCGAGGTGGCGGTTGCGCGTCGGCACCAGGGTGCGGTTGTCGAGACGCCGGCAGGCGTCCCGAATGCTCGACTTGACGTGCTCGAGGTCGATCAAGAGTCCTTCCTCGTCGACCGAGCGGCCGGCCAGCTCGACCTCGAGCTGGTAGTTGTGGCCGTGCAGTAGCTCGGCGCGCTCGGCGTCGAAAACGATGAAGTGGGCACAGGAGAATTTGAAGTCCTGCTTGCCGAGAGCGAACGTGTAGGTCGCGTCTTCGTTCATGGTCTCCTCGGACAGGGTCTCCTCGGACAGGGTCACCCCAGACAGGGTCTTCTCAGACGCTGCCAGGGAGCCGATCTGCGGGTAGAGCAGCTCCACGAGAGTCTTGCCTGTGCGCTGTCTGCGGGCGAAACCGATCCGCCCCTCGTAGTCCTCGAGGGTGGCCAGGGCTTCATCCAGCGACGACTTGCCGACCGCCTCGAGCTCGACACAGCGCACCGCCCGCGAGCCGGCCCGCGCGGCGTAGTAGACG